>CAIUEQ010000369.1 GCA_903898215.1 uncultured Bacteroidota bacterium
GTTATTTCTTTGGTAAGATTAAACAGTTTTTTCATGACATAAATTTTGCGTTTGATGAAATATAAATTCCGAAGAAGATCAGGGATTTTCTTTTTTAAAAATATTCTCGATTCGTAAAAATCAATATCACTGTCAACTTTTATCAGAGGACTTTCGTAAGTGGTTAGTGTTGATTTTACGATCTTACAAATAATATCAAAAGCATTATTGTTAGAGGCATATTTTTTTACAACATCATCGTATTGCACAAATTCTTTTCGGTGTATGGTGATGATAAAATCGTTATGATAAAATATTGCAAGTTTACGGCTCAGTTCATGAATGGTATCTGAGTTTTTTGGACAATCAGCATCATAATACCGGCAGATAATAAAAACGGTATCATCAATCAATTCATATTTTGGTAAATGCTCAGGCTGCATGCAATCCTGCACTGCCGAAGGATGCAAATTGTATTGCAAAGCAATTTTATTCAACTCTTCAGCATCAGGATTAATCATATCAATCCATTCAAATGAACCTGTAGTTTTTGATTTGATAGTTTTGAGCATCACCAATCAAATATATTTATTTCAAGTTAAAAATTGATAAGTTGTTTGTAATAATTGTCATGTCGAGCGGAGTCGATAGCTATCGGGATCGAGCTGATAAGTAACACTAATGCTGTCACTTCGAGTTTATCGAGAAGCGATGTTTGTGTTGAGTGAAGTGCTTCTTAGAAATTGTTCTCGACTCCGAATTGACAACTATCAAAACTTTTTACTTTTTAATTTCTCCTTTTTACTTTACCCACCTAAACACTCCCGTTCCATTTTCTCACAAACCATTCAACGGTTAAAAATCCAAGCACAATAAAAAATATCCATTTTAAATTGATCCAACTTTTTACTTCTTCCTGTTTGTAAATTACAGGTTTGATGGTTGCATTTTGTTTGATGGTTTTGATTAGTTCGTCAGCTTGTGTAGGGTAAAATAATTTCCCTTCGCTTTGCGCTGAAAGTTGATTGAGTAATTGATGATCGGCAACGGTTTGTAAAAATTCAACCTGAAGCGGCATCACGGTAAATGTGCCTTTTAAGCGTTCTGTTTTATTTCCGATGTTAACTGTGGCGTCATAAGTATAATTTCCAATAGGCATTAATCCTGCACTTAAAATATAGGATTTTTCGGTTTTGCTAAACGTGTAATTGAAAGTTTTTCCTTGAGAATTTTTTATCGCCATTTGAACTTCGGGAGTATTGATGAGCTCATAACTTTCGTTGTAAACTTCGGCATCAAATTGCACAGCTTCATTTTCATCAAAACGTTTTTTTGTATTGGTAATTCTGAATAAACTTTTATCTTCTTTTGATGCTAGGTATTGAACCATCTTGCTTACAAGGTTTTGTGAAACCTGCATTTTACTTAGTTCAGCATCATACAATCGCCATTTCCAAAATCCTTCGCCACAAATAAATCCAACTTTATTTTCTGCATTCTTGCTAAAAAATATCAAAGGAAAATCTGTTTTTACATAACCAATTTGTTGTTTGAAAAGCACTGATGATTCTCCTCTTATATTATATCTACCATAAGGTGATTGAAGTGGAGGAAACTTTTTCAAAATGGAGAGTTCATCTTCACTTAAAGTAAATAATGAGAACGATGGATTCACTTCTGGCAACACATCATTTGTATTAATTTGATTGGTGCTGATATTTAAAGAGTTTTCAATTGTATTAAGAACATTAATTCCGGTTTGACTTCCTAAAACATAAAGTAAAGGGATTTTTTTATCTTTTAATTGTTTGATGATTCCATTTCCTTCACCTTTTAAACCTGGCAATTGATGAAGGATTGCGAGATTATATTCACTTAGATTCTGAGGGTTAAAATCGTTGATAAATTTTAAAAACACTTGATAGTTTTCATTGCTTTCGATGGCTTGTTTAAAAGCAGCCAAATCAGGATGCGGTGATTGTGCAAGCAATAATATTTTTTGTTTTCCATTGATCACATTCACAAAAACATCAGCACGATTATTTGCATAAGTTACTTCACCTGCAAGTTTTGAAAGTGTGATGATATAATGCTGCATGCCCGATTCTTTTGCATCAACTTCAAGAGGAATTGATGTGAAAAAATTTTGTGCATTGATGTCAATATTTTTTGTAAAAACAGTTTGTCCGTTATGTTCTACTTTTAGTATTGTATTTTGATTGGCACAACCAAAAGCGTTTACATCTATTTGCAGTGGCGACATATTTCCCTGAAACACCAATTGATTGTGTTTAACATTTTTTATCAGCAAATCTTTATGTTGATTGGTGTCGCCTAAAGCTATTGTAAATACTGGAGCTTTCAACTCTTTGCTGCTGTATAAAGGGTTGTTTCCTTCGTTATAAATTCCATCGGTTGCTAAAATAATTGCACCTAAATTTTGATTGCTGTATGCATTATTTATCTCATCAAAAACGGAAGAAATATCAGTTTGTTTTTCTTTGAAATCGAGTTCGTTTTCTGCTTCAAATTTTTTTCCGAATGTATAAGTTTTTACATCATATTCGCCTTGCAATTCATTTTTTATTTTCTGAATGATTGAAGGAAAATCTTTTCTGTAGAATGCTGAATCTTTATTTGAAATAATCGATTCTGAATTATCAAGTGCAAGAATGATAAATGGTTTTTCAGTTTTTCTGTTTATCATTTTCATTAATGGACCGAGCAATAAAAATGCAATAAAAAAAATGCTAAGAAAACGGAATAACATCAATCCCCACCCCATCATTTTCCCAAACTTTCCTGATAGATCTAACTTTGAATTTCTGTACAAAAGCCAGCTACCGCCTGCTGCAAGCAACACACAAAACAAAACTAACCAACTAGGATATTCCGTTGTTAACTGCACAAGTGAAATTAAAAAGTAATAATTAAAAATTAAAAAGTTGAAATTGAATTTCTAAATTCTCAAATCAAAAATACTACATCACCATTCCACCACAAACGTTAATTGTTTGTCCGCTGATGTATGATGATAATTCAGATGCTAAATATAAAACTGTGTTGGCAACATCTTCAGGAGAACCACCACGTTTTAATGCAATTCCTTTGGTCCACTCGGCACGAGTTTCTGGTGGCAAAGTTTCAGTCATTTCGGTTTCAATAAATCCCGGAGCAATTGCATTGCAACGAATATTTCTTGAACCTAATTCTTTCGCAACAGATTTTGTTAAACCAATCATCCCGGCTTTTGAGGCAGCATAATTTGCTTGACCTGCATTACCTGTAATTCCAACAACCGAAGTGATATTGATGATAGAACCGGATTTAGCTTTCATCATCGGGCGTGTAGCTGCTTTTGTTAAAGCAAATGCAGATTTTAAATTTGTATCCATCACCTCATCCCACATTTGTTCGGTCATGCGCATCAATAAATTATCGCGGGTAATTCCTGCATTATTAACCAAAATATTTAATGCCCCGAATTCCTTTACAATTTCGTCTACAATTTTTTCTGCTTCAGCAAAGTCTGCAGCATTGCTTTGATAGCCTTTTGCTTTGATGCCAAGAGCATTTAATTCTGCTTCAAATGCTTTTGCTTTATCAACCGAGCTAACAAATGTGAAAGCGATGTTTGCTCCTTCTTGTGCAAGTTTTAAAGCGATACCTTTTCCGATGCCACGTGTAGCTCCGGTAACCAATGCTGTTTTTCCTGAAAGTAATTTCATCTTGTAAATATTTTTTAACACAAAGGCACAAAGAAAATTTTATTTTAAGTGCACAAAGTTTTGTTTAGGCTCAAAAATAAGCAGTTAAACTTATTGCGCAAATTGTTTCCTTCTTGTCCAGAATAACGCCAGTACAATTAAGCATCCCAAGGAATCTGCAATCATATCATCATAATCAAAACCTCTGCCCAGCCAAACAAAAATTCCTTGCAGCACTTCTGTTAATACACCATAAAGGGCACTGCTCAAGCATGATAGCATTACTAAAATCATAAAATTTTTTGTGCTGTTTTTTGTCAGGGTTTTTGCAAGAAGCCAGGCCTGCATAGCAAACATGATAAAATGAATGGGTTTATCGTAACCGAATAAACCTAAAAGATGAAATTCCTCAAAAATACCACTGCTTGTGAGTGTGGCAATTAAAATACAAATCGCCCAAGCAATTGTAAGCAGTAAAAATGTTTTGGCAGAGAAATTTATATTAACCATTGATAGCTTTTATTCCCGGTAATTCTTTTCCTTCAAAATATTCTAGCAGCGCACCACCTCCGGTTGAAACATAACTCACTTCATTTTCGAAACCAAATTTTGCAACTGCAGCAGCGCTATCGCCACCACCAATTAATGAGAATGCTCCATTTTTTGTAGCTTCTACAACTGCAATGGCAACTTGTTTTGTACCTGCTTCAAATTTATCCATTTCAAAAACGCCCATTGGTCCGTTCCATAAAATTGTTTTTGATTGTTTGATGGTTTCACAATAATCTTCAATTGCTTTTGGTCCGATATCTAATCCCATCCATCCTTGTTCAATTTGTTTGTTGTCGCAAACTTTTGCATTAGCATCTGCAGCAAATTTATCTGCAACAATTGAATCGAAAGGCAACATCAGTTTCACACCTTTTGCATCAGCTTTTTTTATTAATTCCAAACACAAATCCAATCTGTCATCTTCGCATAATGATGAACCAATTTCGTAGCCTTGTGCTTTCAAAAAAGTGTAAGCCATTCCTCCACCGATTATTAAATTATCAACTTTATTGATAAGATTTTCGAGTATCAATAGTTTATCTGAAACCTTAGCACCACCAGTAATTGCTGTAAAAGGATGTTCAGCATTTTTCATCAATTTTTCGGCATTGGCAATTTCTTTCGCCATCACATACCCAAAACATTTTGCATTTGGAAAAAAATTCGCAATCACTGCTGTTGAAGCATGGGCGCGGTGTGCAGTTCCAAACGCATCATTCACATACACATCACCATATTTTGAAAGTTGTGAGGCAAACGCTTCATCACCTTTTTCTTCTTGTTTATAGAAACGTAAATTTTCAAGCAATAATATTTGTCCGGGTTGAAGTGCTGAAGCCATTTGTGCAGCATCAGTTCCTATACAATCACCGGCAAATTTCACATCCGCGCCAAGTAATTCAGAGATACATTTTACGGTATTTTTCAATGTAAATTTTTCATAATCGATTGTCCCATCTTCTTTTAATTTTTTAAGCGGACGACCAAGATGCGACATCAAAATACAAGAACCTCCATCATTCAATATTTTTTTCAGAGTTGGAATGGTTGCCCGTATGCGTGCATCATCAGTGATGTTAAATTGTTTATCCATCGGAACATTAAAATCCACACGGATTAGAGCTTTTTTGCCTGCAAAGTTTATGGTATCAACAGTCTTCATTTTATTTATTTATTTTTTGTGAGGCGAAAATAATTTTTATTGTTAGATTTATCTCGAAATTTAAACTGCAACATGAAGAATTTATTTTTTATCCTTATCACATTTTTATTATTGACATCCTGTAGCAATAAAGAAAAGAAAATGTTATGCAAACGCTGGCAGGTGTATGATGTGATTTTTATGAATGAAAAAGAAGCAACAGTTCAGAGTGATACGATGCAAGGAAATATGCATAAAGTAACGGAAACTATTTTGAAAGATATTTTGATGAAGAATATTTATGAATTTAATTCAGACGGGACTTATAAAACAGGAAATGCAGCAGCATCAGCAACTGGTAAATGGGAGCTTCACGGAAAAGCGATAAAATTTATTTTAGACAGTGATAAGGAAGAAAAAGAGAAAGAGATTCCTTTTGAAAAATTAGAAAATGACACTCTAATTATGCTGATGAAAAATGATCAAACTTCATTTCAAATGAAGCTCATTTTAATTCCGATGAATTAGCAGAAAGTTTTTTCTCAATATTTACTTTATCAGATTAACCCTTGAAAATTAATCTTCATAAATTCTTACTTGTGTTTCATCATTATTTTTTTTCCAGGCACGATACATTCCATCACTGTTAAAAACCAGTTCAATGTTTGCGTTTGCATCAATGGCAATTAAACCTCCTTCACCACCAAATTTTACCAGTTTATCCTTCACCACATAATTACATGCATCATGTAAACTCATTTCTTTGTATTCCATCAAACAGCTGATATCATAAGCAACAACCGCACGAATAAAAAACTCTCCATGGCCGGTACAACTTACTGCACAAGTTTTATTATTAGCATAAGTTCCTGCACCAATAATTGGTGAATCGCCAACACGACCAAATCTTTTATTGGTCATCCCACCTGTTGAAGTTGCAGCTGCAATATTTCCATTCATATCTAAAGCAACTGCACCTACAGTTCCAAATTTTTTCTCACCTGTTTCAGTTTTATCTGTATGATCTAATTGGTAGGTGTCGCTATCTTTTACATCTTGCCATTGTTTATATCTTTCATCATTAAAAAAATATTCATCAGGCTGAAATGGCAATTTCATTTTTTTAGCAAATACTGCTGCTTCACCACCGCTTAATAATACATGTCCTGATTTTTCTTTAATTACTCTTGCCAAATGAACCGGATTTTGAACATTGCTTATTCCACAAACTGCACCGGCTTCAAGAGTTGCACCATCCATGATACTTGCATCCATTTCGTGCATGCCCTTATGTGTAAAAACGGCACCACGACCTGCATTAAACAAAGGAAAATTTTCCATGAACATTACCGAAGCTTCAACAGCATCCAAACTGCTTCCACCCGCTTCAAGAATTTTATATCCAGCATTTATCGCGTCATATAATGCTTTTGTATATTGTTGTTCTTTTTCGGGAGTCATGGAGCTGCGTAGGATTGTACCTGCGCCACCATGAATTGCAATTGCAAAATTTTTCATTCCGCAAATGTATGTTGTATGGAGAATGTTTTATGAAACGAATAAAGATTTATTTACAATAAAAATTCTGCTACTTCTTTCACTTCACTTGGTTGCATGTTTCCAAGTTCAATATTCCCAATTCTCATTCGTATTAATCGTAAAGTTGGAAATCCAACAGCGGCAGTCATTTTTCTTACTTGTCTGAATTTTCCTTCGTTCAACACAATTGCAAGCCACGAATATGGGCGGTGTCTTCCTGCACGTGTAGCCGGAATTCTATCAGGGAAATCAGGATCTTTATTTATTCTCCAAGCTTTACACGGCAATGTTTTATAAGGCAATTTATCGCATGTAATCGTAACACCACTTTGTAATTTTAAAATTGCATCCTCTGTAATTTCTCCATCCAATTGCACCCAATATTCTTTTTCAATTTTTTTACTTCTGATATGAATATTTAATTTGTTATCGGAAGTGAGGAGCAGCAAACCTTCACTGTCTTCATCCAATCGCCCAACAGGTTGCACACCGATTGGGAAATCAAACAATTCTGCCAAACCACGTTTTTTCTTGTAACCTGCAGTTCCATGCTGACTAAGCATTCCGTAAGGTTTATAAATGATAAAATGTTTGTGCATTTAATTTTTAATTGGTTCAAAAGGCCAAAGTTTTTTTCTGTTCGATTGATATAAAAAAAGCAAAATACCTGTAGCAATAAACGCAAGAGCTCCTATAATATATTGCCATTCGGCAGAAAAGAAAACAAACATCCATACTAATATTCCTATTAAAGGTGGGATAGGGAAGAAGAGCATTTTATAAGGCAATTTCAATTCTTTGTTTTTATAATGAAGTAAAATTAATCCTACACTCTGACTAACAAATTGGATAAGAATTCGCATTACAATTATTGCAGTTATTACTTCTTTCATTTTAAATAATAAACTAAAAACAAAAGCAACAGACGCTAAAATAATTAGTGATGCATGAGGGAAGTTTTTAGTTGGATGAACTTTTGAAAACACACTAAAATAATTTCCTTCAATTGCTGCTGCATAAGGAACACGAGAATATCCAAGCATCACAGCAAACAGCGATGATATTGCAATAAACAGGATGAGAACTGTTGCAATATTAGCTGCAAATGTTCCATAAATTCTTTCAAAAAAAGTGCTTACAATAAATTGAGAATCCTTTGCCTCCTGCCAAGGAATTACTCCTGAAATGGCAGTTTGCATTAACAGATATAAAATTGAAATTCCGGCAATTGAAATAAAAATACTTCGTGGAATATTTTTTTCTGGCTCTTTAATTTCACCACCTAAATGGCAAACATTATAATATCCTAAAAACGAATAAATAGTTTTTGTGCTCGCAGTTCCTAGTCCGAAAAAGAATGCAGGAGTAAAATCAAAAGTTTCTTTGTTAAATGTAAATGCCATCTGCATATCGAGATGAGACAAGCCGCTAAATATCAACCAGAGCATTGTCCCCACAACTATTATCCCCATCACGATTGAAATTTTTCCGATATCATTTATTTTTCTGTAGAGCAATATTGTGATAAAAATTACCAGCGTTCCTGAAACTATTTTTTGCATGACTGCATCAATCGGAATTAAGTAGGTGAGGTATTGTGCAAATCCTATTGCACCGGATGCAATTACCAAAGGAGCCTGAAAAGTTGTTTGCCAGATATATAAAAAGGACATCAAACGGCCCCATTTTTCTTTTCCAAAAAGTTGCTGTAAAAAAACATAACTGCCACCGGCTTCTGGCCATTTTGCTCCCAGCTCGGCCCATACAAAACCATCCATAAATGAAAGCAACGATCCAAGTAGCCAAGCCAAAATACATTGAGGTCCGCTCATTGCACCAATAATGTAAGGTATAGTTATAAAAGGACCAATACCTACCATATCAATCATATTTATAGCAACTGCCTGACGTAAATTTAAACCTCGTAAAAGTTTACTCATTTTTTATTTGTAATTTTTATTTGGTTGAGAATAACGATAGTTGTTGATGTCAACTATTTATTTCGGATCATTTATTATGATTTTATTTTCAATTTTTGATTTACCAAAACATTTGAAATTAGCAGAGCTAACACCATTAAAAAGGATCCTAAGATATATGGTGAATGGAAATTTAGCCCATACAATAATCCACCAATGGCAGGACCAACCACTCTTGCAAGTGAACCGAAAGATTGATTTAATCCTAAAACCCGACCTTGTTCTTTTTTGTCGGCAACTTGTGAAAGTAGGGAAGTAATACTAGGAGAGAGGCATCCATTAGCCATTGCAATACATGCCAAAGCAATCATATTAACCAGAATAAAAAATTCTTTTGGAGCATAAGGTAGCAGTAATAATCCTAATGCCATAAACACATTTCCGAACACCAACAATTTTTTCTCTCCAAATGTTTTGTTCAATTTACCTACCAATCCACCTTGTACAATTGCGCCTAAAATTCCGATATACATAAACATGTAACCAATTTGTTTTATATCAAGTCCATATTGGTCGCTCCATAATAAAGCACCGGTCATTTGCATCATGCTGAAGGAAGCAACAAAAATAAAGTTGATGGTAAACAGTTCGCTGATAACAGGTTTTTTGAGTTCCCTCACTAAGTCGCTAATTGGTCGGAAAGTAAATTTTTTCAGTTTATTTTTTTCTTTCAGTGATTCAGGTAATGAAAAATATGCCATGATCAGATTAATTAAACTGAATGATGCAGCAACGTAACCCACCATTTCAATACCATAGTTTCCTTTCAAGAACCCACCAACAGGAGGACCAAAAATAAATCCTAATCCAAATGCTGCTCCAATCATGCCCATATTTTTTGCACGATTTTCTGGAGTGGTTATGTCAGCGATGTATGCTTGTGCTGCTGAAATATTTGCTGAACCAATTCCTGCTAATACTCGCGACAACATTACAAGCAATAAAGTGTTGGAGTGAGAAAATAATAAATAGGCAAGCCCGGTGATTGTGATACTAAAAAGAATAACAGGTCTGCGTCCGATACGATCACTAAGCGTTCCCCATAAAGGGGCAAACAAGAAAGTCATTAATGAATATGAACTTGCAAGCAAACCTGTTTGAAAGTCTGTTGCACCAAGTTCTTTTGAAAAAGTTGGTAATATTGGAATGATCAAACCAAAGCCAAGTAGGTCGATAAAAATGGTTATGAATAAAACTGTTAATGGGGATTTTTTCATGAGGGCAAATATATATTTTACACTCAATTGCTTTGATAAATAAGAAATTAAATTTGTGTATACGTTCACTTGTTATGAATACTTAACTTCGCATTCGATGAGCAACTATTTAAAAACAGATTTAACCGACACTATTTGTGCACTTGCAACATCAGGAGGCATTTCAGCAATAGGTGTGATACGTATAAGTGGTATTGATGCAATTAAAATTGTAAATAAAATATTTCAAGGGAAGGACTTAGAAAATGTTCAAACTCATACCGTACATTTTGGAAAAATTATTGATGGAATTGAAATCATTGATGAAGTATTAGCAACTATTTTTGTTTCACCAAAATCATATACAGGAGAAAATAGTGTTGAAATTAGTTGTCATGGTTCTCCATTTATACAACAACAAATTTTAGAATTATTGATAAAAAGTGGTGCGCGTTTAGCAAAACCCGGAGAGTTTACTTTAAGAGCATTTTTAAATAAAAAACTCGATCTGTCGCAAGCAGAAGCTGTTGCTGATTTGATTGCTTCAAATAGTTCAGAGACCCATAAAGCAGCCATGAATCAAATGCGGGGAGGGTTTTCTCATCAGATAAATTTATTAAAAGAGAAGTTGATAAACTTTGCCTCACTTATTGAATTAGAATTAGATTTTGCAGAAGAAGATGTTGAATTTGCAAGTAAAGATGAATTAAAAAAACTCGTCATACATATTCAATCACTCATTCAATCACTCATCCATTCTTTTAAATATGGCAACGTAATTAAAAATGGAATTCCAACTGTGATAGCCGGAAAACCAAATGCCGGAAAATCAACATTGCTTAATGCATTGTTAAATGAAGAACGTGCCATAGTGAGCGAAATTGCAGGTACCACACGCGATACCATCGAAGAAGCTTTGACCATTGATGGGATAAATTTCAGGTTGACAGATACAGCAGGATTAAGAAAATCGATTGATGAAATTGAAAGTTTAGGTATTGAAAAAACATATGAAAAAATAAGCAAAGCCACCATTGTTTTGTATTTGTTTGATGCATCAAAAACAACATCAGTAGAATTAGAAAAAGAATTAAAAGAATTTGAATTGCATGATGCCATCATTATTCCCATAGGAAATAAAATTGATTTGCTCTCTAGTTTTCCCAATCAACTAATCAACCATTCAACCATTCAACCAATTTACATTTCCTCACTTAAAAAAGAAAACATTCATTCAATCGTTGAAGAATTGAGAAAAGTGATAAGGGAGCAAAAAGTAAATGACGATATTATCATCACAAATATTCGTCATTTTGAAGCATTGAAAAATACATCAGAATCTTTGCAAAGTGTAATTGTTGCAATTGACGGACATTTTAGTGGAGAAATGCTTTCGATAGATATTCGCAAAGCCATTTTTCATCTCTCAGAGATTACCGGAGATATCACTACGGAAGATTTATTGGATAATATATTTTCGAAGTTTTGTATCGGAAAGTAAAATTCAACCCCCCATTAATTTCTCAATCGATTTTTTAATTTTTGCTGATGTGGGTTTTGTTGTGCTATAAAAATAGTCAACCACTTCACCATTTCTATTCA
>CAIUEQ010000370.1 GCA_903898215.1 uncultured Bacteroidota bacterium
CAAGGAGGAATTAGCTTTAACACTTAACGGAAAGAAAAGAAAAATTAAACGCAACGATTTTTTAAAAGCATTCAAAACTTCGCAAATGGAAGAAAAAGTAAGTGCAACTATTTTCAGCAAATTTGAAAAATCATTTACAAAATGGAATGCATTTATTGACATCAGTTTTATTCCACAGACAATGAAAAGGGAGTACAAACAAATGATCAGAGAAAAAGCTAAGCAGTTAGAGTTAAAAACATTCTGAATGTTTGTTGAAACTTCTCGGTTTCAAATTGCTGAAACGGACTTCACCCAATATTTAAAATACTTCTTTTGCATGTTTGAGAACATAAAGAGCTTCTTTTCTTTGCTTAACAGTGTCAAAGTAATTAATACTACCGGTTTCCCGGAATCTTTTTAATTCACCTGTTTTGGGATTAAGATAATAATAGGAAATGAACCAGGGCTTAGATAAATCCCCGATTACGTTATGCGCTTGCAAATTTTTGTTGTGATAATTTTTGTGTTTTTGTAATTAGCCAACAACCTATTCACAAAACATAACTTCTGCAACTTTAAAACATACTGTCTCACTTTTGTCCGACTTAAAACAAAAAGAGGACTACAATTTCTTGAAGACCTCTGTGTTTATTGGTTGCGGAGACAGGACTCGAACCTGTGACCTTTGGGTTATGAGCCCAACGAGCTACCACTGCTCCACTCCGCGATATATCTTTTCTAACTGTCTCTCAAATTTAAAATTGAGTTAAGTTAATGGTAATTTTTAGAACGACTAATTCCCCAAATACTTTACAAATTTGGGACTGCAAATATATTGTCGTTTCTTTGCAAACCAAATTTATTATGAATCATCAATCAGGTTTTGTAAGTATTATCGGTAAACCGAACGTTGGAAAGTCCACATTGTTAAACGCTTTGATAGGAGAAAAAATTTCCATAATTTCTCCAAAAGTGCAAACTACGAGGCATCGTATCATGGGTATTCTTAGCCACGAAAAATACCAGATTGTGTTTTCTGATACCCCTGGTATCATAGAACCACGCTATAAATTACAGGGTTCAATGATGCAATTTGTAAACGAAAGTTTGGAAGATGCTGATGTGGTATTATTCATCACTGATATGGATGAAAGAAACCACGATGCTGAACTTCTTGAAAAAATAAAACTGATCAAATCACCCTTACTTATTTTGATTAATAAGATAGATTTAAGCCAAAACGAAAAGGTATTATTAAAGATAGAAGAGCTCAAAGAAAAAACCGGTTGCCAGGAAATACTTCCAATTTCGGCCCTCAATAAATTTAATATCGGTTCAATTATTCAGCATATTTTAAAATATTTAAAGGAAGCACCATCTTTTTTTCCTGACGATCAACTAACAGATAAATCAGAACGCTTTATCGCGTCCGAAATTCTGAGAGAAAAAATTATGATGCACTACAAAGAAGAAATCCCTTATTCGGTGCAAGTAGATATCACAGAATTTTTAGATGAACCTGATATCATTCGAATTATGGCAGAAATATATGTGATGCGCGATTCTCAAAAGCAAATTGTGATTGGTAAAGGAGGAATCGCTTTGAGAAACACAGGAACTGCTGCCAGAAGAGACATGGAGAACTTTTTCGGAAAGAAAGTATTCTTAAAAACATTTGTTAAAGTGAAGGAAGATTGGCGAGATAGTGACAGAATGTTAAAACAGTTTGGTTATAATAATAAATAAATAAACTCCGTATTCGGAGAGAGATGATGGATGTTGTAAATCTGATTTGATTCAATTCCAAAATCTAATTCAAAGTAAAAAAATGGGAAATATAGTAGCGATTGTAGGAAGGCCCAATGTAGGTAAATCAACATTGTTTAATCGATTAATAGAATCAAGAAAAGCAATTGTTGACGATTTCAGCGGTGTAACAAGAGATAGACATTATGGCCAAGCCGAATGGACTGACAGAAGATTTACCGTAATAGATACAGGCGGTTACGTTCCTGATTCGTCAGATGTTTTTGAAACAGCAATTCGTGATCAGGTTAAGATAGCAATCACCGAATCTGATATCGTTTTGTTTATGGTTGATGTAACCTCTGGTATCACTGACTTAGATGCTTCATTTGCAAACATTTTAAGAAGAAGTAAAAAACCTGTAATTGTTGTAGTAAACAAAGTTGACAACAATGAAAGACAATATGATGCTGCCGAATTTTATGGTTTAGGATTTAAAGAATTATACAATATTTCTTCTGCAACAGGATCAGGAACAGGTGAATTACTTGACGCAATTGTAGAAGCATTACCTCCTGCTTACGACCAATCTGAAGAATCAATTGCTGATGATAATGCTTTACCTAAGTTGGCAATTCTAGGCCGACCAAATGTTGGCAAATCTTCGTTGATAAATGCATTACTAGGCGAAGAAAGAAATATTGTAACAGATATTGCCGGTACAACAAGAGATACCATCAATTCGCATTACAAATTATTTGATAAAGAATTTATCATCATTGATACTGCCGGTGTTCGTAAAAAAAGCAAAGTGCACAACGACATCGAATTCTATTCGGTAATGAGATCAATTCGTGCCCTTGAAGATTGTGACGTGGTGGTGCTTGTAATTGATGCAACGATTGGTATGGACTCTCAAGACCTGAACTTAGTTCACTTAGCTTCTCGAAATGGCAAAGGAGTAGTTGTGCTCATCAATAAATGGGATTTGGTTGAAAAAGATACCAAAACTGCACTAAAATATGAAGAGGTAGTTCGTGAAAAGTTAAAACCTTTTACAGATTTACCGATTGTGTTTACTTCTGCTTTAACAAAACAACGTATTCACAAAGCCGTTGAAGTTGCATTGGCTGTGAGTGAAAGCAAAAAACGAAAGATTCCAACTCATAAGCTCAATGATGTGATGTTGCCGGTTATCGAACACTACCCGCCACCTGCTATTAAAGGAAAATTTGTTAAAATAAAATTTGTGATGCAATTGCCGGGAAGAAGCCCAAAATTTGCTTTCTTCTGCAATTTACCACAATATGTAAATGAAAGTTACAGACGATACCTCGAAAATAAACTCAGAGAAAACTTTGATTTCCATGGTGTTCCTATTGTTATTTATATGAGAAAAAAATAATAATATTTTGATGTTTCAATTATTTTGCTAATTTCGCAGCCGAATTTTAATAAGTATAAAACAAAAACACAATGAAAAAAGTATTAACAATTTTAGCTGCTGCTTCGATGTTAGCAGTAGTTGCTTGCGGTCCTTCTGCAGCTGACAAAAAGAAAGCTGAAGACAAAAGAATCCAAGATTCAATCGAGTCTGCACAACGCGCACAAGATTCAATCAACGCTATGATGGCTACTATGGCTCCAGATTCAACTAAAGTTGATTCGGCAGCAGTAGTTGCAACTCCTGCTAAGTAATTTTTTTTAGCAGAAAAAAATGAAGAGTGCTCAAAAGAGCACTCTTTTTTTATCCATTAATTATCACCGGCAAAAAATCTTTCTTTGATTTTCAAATTTAGGTCTTACATTTGCCGTCCTAATAAAATTTAGTTATGCCACAAAGAACGTTTAACCCTTCGATAAGAAAGAGAAGAAACAAACACGGTTTCAGAGAAAGAATGAGCACTACAGCCGGACGTAAAGTTATTGCTGCTCGTAGAGCTAGAGGTCGCAAGAAACTTACTGTTTCGAGTGAAAAAAGACATAAAAGATAATTATAGTTAATTTCCGAAAACAATATTTCGGCTTTTACTTCTAATTTTTATAAGCTATGGCTTTTACGTTTCATAAATCTGAAAAGCTTTGTAGCAAAAAAATAATTGAACAATTATTTAATAAAGGAAACAACAGTTTTACTGAGTTTCCTTTTCGTTTTTCATGGATTGCTGTTCCACTTGATTCGGATTCATTAATCCAAGTCCTTATTACTGTTTCAAAAAGGAATTTTCCTAAAGCTAATCAACGCAACCTGATTAAAAGACAGTTGAGAGAATTATATCGTCTTAACAAAAACACTCTTTATTCAGCCCTTCCGAAAAACCATTCGCAATTTGCTCTGATGATTTCTTATATTGCAAAGAAAAAAATGCTCCATCAGGAGCTGTCAAATTTATTTCAACAATCTATACTTCGATTAAAAAGTGAACTTGAAAAAGATATTCAGTTTCCCGTTTCTACTGCTGATTAAGTTTTATAAATACGCCATTTCACCAATGTTGCCACAGGCGTGTAGATATACTCCCACCTGCTCAACTTATGCCGAACAAGCGATAACCAAACACGGTGTTTTTAAAGGGATATGGTTGGCTATTAAACGAATTTCGAGATGTCACCCTTTAGGCGGAAGTGGCTATGATCCTGTTCCATAAAAAATCCAAAAAAAAATACAATAGATAATAATCCATTGCCGTTTTGTTTTAGCAAGATTTAAATTCGATAATTGAATTTTGAATCATAAAAATATATTTAATACATGAAATCATTTTTTAAGAAACTTCATTGGTATCATTATTCGTTAGTGATTGTTGTATTTGTAGTTTCATCCTTTGCAGCAATTAATTCTACTACAAATTATTTCGAGATATCTAAAAACCTCGACATTTTTGCTTCTGTTTATCGCGAAGTAAATACCTATTATGTTGATGAAGTAGATGCAGGAAAATTAATGAAGAGAGGCATTGACGAAATGCTCAACTCTTTAGATCCTTATACAAATTTTTTCTCCGAATCAGAAGTTGAAGACTTCCGTTTTCAAGTTACCGGACTTTATGGTGGTATTGGTGCGCAAATTGGAAACAAAGGTGATTATGTTGTTGTAACGGATCCTTATGAAAACTATCCCGCACAAAAAGAAGACTTAAGAGCTGGCGATATCATCATCGATATAGATGGAAAATCAACAAAAGGAAAAAATACTTCTGAAATAAGTAAACTATTAAAAGGTCAAGCAGGTACTAAAGTAAAACTAACTATTAAAAGAGAAGATGAAGGTGAACTTACCAAAACTTTAACTCGTCAGGAAATTCATATCAACAACGTTCCATATTTTGGAATGGTGAACGATAATACTGGTTACATTAGGTTAGCAACTTTTACAAACGATGCAGGTAAAGAAGTAAAAGATGCACTTATTGAATTGAAAAAAAATCCCTCATTAAAATCTGTCATCCTGGATGTGAGAGGAAATCCCGGAGGATTGTTACACGAAGCAGTAAATATTGTGAATGTGTTCATCCCTCAGGGACAGGAAGTGGTAAGCACTAAAGGAAAAGTTAAAGAATGGGAAAAAAGTTATAAAACTTTAAATCCTCCTGTTGATATAGAGATTCCATTAGTGGTATTAACCAATCGATCATCAGCTTCGGCATCCGAAATCGTATCGGGAAGTATTCAGGATCTTGATCGAGGTGTTGTTATCGGTTTAAAAACTTTCGGAAAAGGTTTGGTTCAAAGCACTCGACCGTTGAGCTATAATACACAAGTAAAAATAACCACAGCAAAATATTATACACCTTCAGGTAGATGTATTCAAGCTCTTAATTATTCTCATCGCAACGAAGATGGAAGTGTTGGAGCTGTTCCTGATTCTTTGAAAAAAGAATTTAAAACAAAAAATGGCCGCAAAGTTTTTGACGGTGGAGGTGTTGATCCAGAAATTGTTGTTGTTCATACCCCTTATTCAAAACTTGCCGAAAGTTTACTTTCAAAACAACTCATTTTTGATTTTGCAACAACTTATAGAATTAAGCATGATAAAATTGTTTCATCAAAAGAATTCCATATTTCGGATGCTGATTTTGAAGATTTCAAAAAAAATATTTCAGGCAAAGAATATGATTACATGACTGCAAGTGAAAGATCGCTCGAGGATTTTAAAAAGAAAGCTGAAGAAGAAAAATATTTTTCTGCAGTTAAAGACCAATTTGAATCTTTAAAGCACAATTTACAGCATGATAAAAAAGCTGATCTCGAAAAAAACAAAAAAGAGATTATGGATTTACTTGATAAAGAAATTGCTTCAAGATATTATTTTCAAAAAGCAAGATATGAAGCTTCATTTGATAGCGATGAAGATATTCAAGAAGCCTTAAAATTATTTGCCGATATGAATCGATATCAAAGTTTATTAAAGCCGACTGCAAAAAAATAAAAACCTGAAAATTCATTTGACGAACAAATAAATCCATCACTAATTTTTTCCAATTGCTCGATACTTTTGATTACATCACAATATTTATTTTAGGATCGCTTGGAGGATTTTTTTCAGGATTCTTAGGTATCGGTGGAGGGATCATCTATATCCCAATACTCGATTATTTTTTATTTAAAATGGGAATGAGAAACGATGTTCTGGTAAAAGGAATTCTAGCGAACTCACTTTTTACAATAATTTTCTCAGGTTCAGTTGCAAGTTATGCTCAATATAAGTCGGGCAATTTTTTCCCAAAAGAAATTTTACAAACTGCATTTCCAGGTATCATTACAGCTCTTGCAATGACCTACTTTATTAAAAGTGGAACATGGTATTCGAAATCAGTTTTCAATGATGTTTTTGCATGCATGCTTTTAATGATTACGATTAAAATGCTTTGGAAGAAACCCAAAATAAGTATCGATAAAAATAATCATTCGAAACCTTATCAATATATGTTTACAGGATTGTTTGCAGGAATAGTCACTGCTATGTCAGGCTTAGGTGGAGGCGTTGTTTTAACTCCGATATTTACAGATATTTTCAAACATGATATACGAAAAGCAAGTTCCATATCAAACGGGATCATTCCATTATTTGCTATTGCAGTAGGTATTTATAATTTATACGGAAGTGCCGCTCAAAAAATAATGGACTGGCAAATTGGATATATCATTTTCCCAATTGTGTTGCCAATGATTTTAGCTACTTTCTTTTTTGCACCTCTTGGAGTAAAACTTTCTCAAAAAACAAAACCTCAGTTAATCCGAACAGTGTTTATTTCCTTTGTTTCAATTGTATTTATTAAACTTGTATATGAAATCATTAATTAACAGAATCCCATTTCTTGCTGCATTTGTATTTTTAACTTTTACATCATTTGCTCAATTTCCTATGAGCGATGAATTAGCAAAGTCATCGTTAAAAAAGCATATTACATTTTTAGCTGATGATAAATTAGAAGGACGTTTAGTTGGAAGTAATGGTGAAAAACTTGCTTACGAATACATCACTAAAAACTTTACACAATTTGGATTAAAACCCAAAGGAACAGAAGTGTTTTTGCAAACATTTGTATCAAACAAAAATTTCAATCCACATGCAACAAGCGATAGTGGAGTAACTCCAATCTCAGGGCATAATGTGATTGCTTATATTGATAACAAAGCCGAAAATACCGTTATCCTCGGAGCGCATTTTGATCATTTAGGATATAACGAATATGGTGGCTCAACCTATCGTGGAGAAAAAGATGAGAAACCGAAAATCCATAACGGAGCAGATGATAATGCGAGTGGAACATCAGCTTTGCTGGTTCTTGCTGAAGCACTTTCTAAAAATGAGTTTAAGAAAAATAATTATTTATTCATTGCCTTTACCGGTGAAGAGGAAGGTTTGCTTGGTTCAAATTATTTCTGCAAACATCCAACAATCGATCTCGCAAAAGTTACTTACATGATAAACATGGATATGGTTGGAAGATTGGATACTGCAAAAAATTCTGTTCAGGTTGGTGGTTATGGAACATCTCCTGCATGGGGAAAAGTTTTTGGCACAATGCCTCCAGAACATTTTAAAATTAAATTTGATTCATCAGGAACAGGACCATCCGATCATACTTCGTTTTATAATGTTGGAATTCCGGTTCTGTTTTTTTTCACCGGTACACATTCTGATTATCATAAGCCAAGCGATGATGAAGATAAAATTAATTATACCGATGAATTGCGCATTGTAAAATACATGTACACTTTAATTGGTAAATTAGATGCTGAACCCAAAATGGCATTTACCAAAACACGTGAAGATAGTTCGGCAAAGGTTTCGTTTAAAGTTACGCTTGGCATTATGCCTGATTATACTTTTGAGGGCAAAGGGGTAAGTGTGGATGGTGTTACTGATGGAAAACCTGCATCAAAAGCCGGAATAAAAAGAGGAGATATTATTATACAACTCGGAGAAATAAAAACTGATGATATGCAAGCGTATATGAGGGCATTATCA
This sequence comes from uncultured Bacteroidota bacterium, assembly GCA_903898215.1. Taxonomy (GTDB): domain Bacteria; phylum Bacteroidota; class Bacteroidia; order UKL13-3; family UKL13-3; genus CAIUEQ01. The sequence goes on from CAIUEQ010000370.1 coordinate 8,204, forward strand.
AAATTCAAAAAAGGAGAAACAACAAAAGTAAAAATTCTAAGATTGAGTAAAGAAAAGGTTTTCGATATTACTTTTTAAAGATTAATATCAATGATGATTACTTTTGCAATAGCATGAACTAGATATTTTTTTTTAGTATCAACAGCTTCGCACAAAAAATAAGTTCTGCGTTTCAATCCTTTTTTCATCACAATTTTCGACCTGTTGGTCATTTTAAAAAAAGCACCTTCATTTAATTGTTCCAGGATGATATAATTTTTATTTTTATCATACTCCATCAAAGCTTTCATTAATTTCACATCACCTGAATGAGTGTATTTTGGTGCTTTCATATGAATAATGAGAGGTTGAACAATATCATCAGGAAATATTTTCATCATCACAAAAGGGCGCATGCAATTTTTAAATTCATCTTTCCATTCTGCACCATGAGGCTCTTTTCGGGAACCGTATTTTTTAAATGTTGTATGATGTGCCAACTCATGAATAAAAGTAATTAAAAAGTCATAGGGATTTAAATTATGATTGATGCTTATTCTATTTCCTTCTCCTAAATGCGGACTATAATCACCTAACCTCCCTTTTCTTTCTACTTCAATATGCAAATGAAGTTTGTAATTCATGATGAGTTCGCAACAATACTCCACAGCATTTAAAGGCAAATAACGTTTCAACACATTCATCAATTGAAGTTTGTGTTGTTGTTGTTGCTCGTTTATTTCGCCTAATATTAAGGATTGATGGCTCATGATATTTATTTCTCGAAAACAAAAATGGGGCTTTCGCCCCGTTTTTGTGTAATCAATTATTGATATAAAAACATGGCAACCAACTAAAGTTGCACTGCTTTTCAAGTTTAAAAAAGAATGTTATGAAACAATTTTACTTACTTCACTTTCAATCTTTTTGCTTCGGTTTATCCGCCATTTATTATGGTTTTACAAATACCCATCTATCCCCTACCAAAGGACAACAAATATAAGTTGTTTTGATTTCTTAGCCAAAGGCATTGGAGTATTTATTAAGCTGGTTTTCAGGATGTAAAAAGTTTTTTATTCAGCTTTAATGAAAACCCTGAATACAAAAGCGAGGATAAATTAACCTACCTTAAAAGTGTAACATTTCCTTTTTCAAGGTGAAAACTATCTTCCCAACCAGTATAGGTGATTACATAAACATATACATCAACTTGCTCTTTATTGCCACTAATTCCCTCCCCTTTCCAATGTGTATTTTTATCATTAGATTCAAAAATAAGTTGCCCCCAGCGGTTATATATTTTAAGAGAATAATCTTTAACAAAAACATGGTGAATACTCCAAGCATCATTTAAACTATCGTCATTATCGGTAAATGCATTTGGTATATAAACTTTAGGCGCTTGAAATAATTCAATCTGATTTGATTTACTTACTGCATTAAAATATGAAGCACTATCTGATAAATTCTCAATTGCCTCAACATAATAATTGTATTTGCCACTTTCATAATTCAGATGATCATCTAAAAATTTTGTTGTTGTAGAATTTATCTCAGCATAATTTGAAAAAGGATTTTCGGTATCCATTCTAAACAAATTATAGTTTTGAGTTCCATTATCCCAATAATTATAAGGCAACCAAGTCAATCGATGTTCAAAAGGATCCGAAACTCCCTTTAAAACAATAGAACAAGATGGCTTCCCATTGGGACCAATATTTCCACAAGTATCTTTCATCACAAGTTGATAGCAATAAGAAGTGTTATCAACTTTAACATTATGATCATAAAACACCGTATCATATTTATTCAAAAAATTAGTAACTAACTTATAGTTCGAATCGTTACGAGTTGCTTTATAAAGAAAATATTGTGCAAAATCTTTTTCTTTAGTTGGAGGCCATAATATTTTTAAGTAATTATTTTCCTCAACTGTAACGGTTTTTAATTTTTGCTGTTCAGGAATAAATTTTAGCTGATCAAAAGTTCCCATGGTATCTGAAGGAGGACCTTCAAAACGACAAATATTTACTCCCCGCATAAAATAATTGTAATTATTTAAAGTGTAATCGGGAGTATTCTTATCATCGAACTCTCTTATTTTTTTATCTAAAATAGTATCAATAACAGTATAGGGTGAATTATTTTTATTTCTATATAAATTGTATTTATAAAAGTTAGGATTTTTTAGTCCGGTTGAATCACCCCATGAAATAATAGTTTCATTATTATTGATCAACGTCATGCAAAGAATTCGAGTTGGATTTATCAGCGGAACAGGAACAAGCGTAATAGTGAATGTTGCAGTTGTTGTCTTTGGTAAAGGGCAACCGTTATCTGTAACCGAAACCGTAAATTTTTGAGGAGGCAGTCCAGTCATGCTACAGGTTGTTTGCCAACAAAATGTAGTGGTAGTAATAAAGTTTCCTGTATCTCTTCTTAAAACAATCGGCTTATTAGCCATATTACTGTCTAAAATATTTCCATTTATAGTTACGAAAAGAGAATCCTGAGGATTAGTTGTAACAATTTTAAAACATAATTTTTGAGGTATCTGAATAGTAAATTTATTGCCATTCATTTTCACTGAATTGGAATCAATAAATGAAATTACAGGAGGCGGATCATTTACACAATCAATAATGGTATATTCTAATTCAAGTTGAACTTCTCCTAATTTTTTTCCGAAACGATATTCTTCCACTCTAATAGCCGATACATATACTCCAGCTAAAACATCAGGTGTAACATTAAGTTGTCCAGTTCCTGAGTTAATTGATAACGATGGTGTTCCTATAATTTGATTTGCATTATCAAATCCAGAAGCCCAAGTAATCAAAGGATATGGCGCTTGTTTTGGCACGCCATTATTTGAAGGATAAATTTGATCCTGATTACCTTGTATTGGTTTAACCAGTGAATATACAAGCGAATCGCCATCAGGGTCTACAAAATTAAAATTATAGGTAAACGGATTTTTGTTACACAATAACGTCTTTGGATTATTGTTCCATTTGGGTGAAGAATTACGTATAAGTTTGGGAGGTGGAATTTCCATGTAAAAAGTCATTCCGGCACTTTCGGGGTTTATGATATTTTGAATAATTTTATTTCTGCAACACCTCTCCCACGAAAAATAATATCCCAAATTATTATTATACAATTGAGGTGCTAGTTTTATAACCTTAGAATAATAACCAACTTCAACGCAATTAGGAGGAGCAGAACCTGAACATTTGGTGGAGATAAAATTTAATGAAACAACAGAGCTCTTGTTCATAGTTATGATTTGCATACGAGCATCAGTACCCAAATCAAAAATTCCTACATAAATCGGATCGTCAAACTGGGTATTAGAACTACAATCACGAAGCATTCGTAAATGTAATTCATAGGTGCTGTCGTGTAGCCATACAATATCAAAACCACCACCCACAATATGAGTTGCTCTTGCAGTAAAATTATTGCAAAAAAGTATAATCAATATGAGATGCCTGATTTTCAAACCTTAATCAAAGATAAAATAATCAGCTATAAGAAAAGTTAAAAATTTATTAATAATACAATTGCTTAAAAGCAAGTGGAATATGATAAAATTCTATTGTTGCAAGCAATATTCATTTGTAAAATCTACAATCAAATTAAATGCTTCATTATACTTACTTAGAGTAAGCACTTCAGGGAGGTCGTAAACATCATGATAAAAATGGTACTCTCCCATTAAGTAAAAATAAAATGCTTTTACTCCATTTTCGGAGAAATAATAATGATCACTATTCTGCGCTTTTCCTCTGGGATAAACTGTTAGCAAATAATTTTTTGAAAGATTAATGAGCTGAAGGTCCTGAAACTCTTTTGGAAACAGTGTTGCATTTACCACTGTCATCCCTTTATCTCCTGTTCCCATAAGGTCCAAATTAATAAGCATCGAAATATTTTTAAGTGGAAACAAAGGATGTTCTGTATAAAAATAAGATCCGAACAAACCAACTTCTTCAGCAGAAAACGCCATAAAAGCAATCGAATATTTAGGTTTGTTTTTTGAATAATATTTCAGAATATCGAGCATCATTGCCACTCCACTTGCGTTATCATTTGCTCCAGGAAACAATGCCCACTTGCCCATCATTCCTAGATGGTCGTAATGTGCACTGAAAACAATAAATGAATCAGGAAATTGTGAGCCTTTCAAATAGCCTATTACATTTTGAGTATTATGAGGCATTAACTCCGGTTCAACCAAAACAGAAATTTTAATATGATCTCTTTTTAATGTTCCCTTGGTGAAATAAATAATTGGGTATTTAGTCCATTCGGTTGCAGTTGACCAGGTAAGCTTTTCCTGTTCAGAAAAAATTAACCCACGGGCTTTAAATCCATTTTTCAACATCTGATCGGCAATATCTTGCTTAAGAAATTTCTTTCCTTTTATGCGATCAACAACTAGAAATGTATTTCGTAAATTTCGTTTTATAAAATCATTAAACTCCAATTGATTATCTATAGTAGATGAATCTATAGTAAGAATATCATACACCCCACTTACTGTTGGGCAGCCTGCATCAACAATATATTCTTCGCCAGGCACTAACTCACGGTCATCAAGTTTCACTTCTACATTATAGGGAAATGTATTTACCTGAAATCCGAATTCCTGAAAATAATCTTTCCCAAAAAAAAGTGTCCCTGATGTTTGGTATTCTTTTTTTATAAAATCAGCGGCTTTTTTATTTCCATCGTTTACGTATCCACGACCGTACATTTGCTCTGAACAGAGCTCTTTGATTACACTTTTTGCATATTCAATATTCTGAGCATTTGTGTTTTTATAAAAAACTAACGCTGTAAACAAACATGCAAAAAATATTTTACGCATCATTTTGGGAATTATTATTTCACTTCACTTACCAAAAAATCATATGATTCCATGATAAGATTTGCGAGTAACTTTTTGCATGCAATGTCAACTTTTCCCTTTGCATCATTTTCATCAGAGGCTTCTAATTCCATGGTAATATGTTTACCAATACGAACACTGCTAATAGTAGTTAAACCGAGATTTGGCATACTGTTACCAACAGCTTTCCCTTGTGGATCTAAAAGCGCTTTATGGGGCATTACATTTATTTCTGCTATAAATTTCATACTTTTTTATGTTGTAAATTATTGATGATTGAAACGATGATATACAATAAAATTGAAATAATGATTCCTAAATATTGAAAAGAAATAATACTGACCAAACTTAATGCAAGAAAAATATATCTTGATTTATTAACTCCCCAATTAAAGTTTTTAAATTTAAGTGCAATCAAAGGTAGTTCTGAAATTAAAATTACAGCTGAAAAAATTGGAAAAAATATTAAAAAATATTGATTCTGAAAAAGAAAAGCTGTTCCAAAAGAATCGTGTATCATCACAAAAGGAATAGCGGAAATGAATATAGCATTTGCGGGTGTTGGCAATCCAATAAATGAATCGGACTGACGGGTATCAATATTAAATTTCGCTAACCTTAAAGCAGAAAAAACCGGAATTAGAAATGCCAAAAAAGCAAAAAACTCAAATCCAATGAAATATTCTTTTTCAAGCATATAAAAAATCATTCCCGGGGCAACTCCAAAACTTACTACATCCGCTAATGAATCGAGTTGTTTGCCAATTTCAGAATGAGCATTTAATGCCCGTGCTGCAAACCCATCAAAGAAATCAAGAACTGCGGCAAATGCAATAAATATTGATGCATCAGTTAATCTATTATCAAGAGCTGCTATAATTGACAAGCACCCGAATATTAGGTTAAAGGAGGTAAGTATATTAGGAAATTGATTTTTCAATCTGTGTAAATTTCTTGCAAAATAATGCGTAAACATGCAGCATCAAAAAAAAGTCGTTATTTTTATTTCTCAATTCAATACTTTTGACAAAATGAAAAAGCCCTTAACTACATTTTTCTGCATAACGATGACTTTGTTTTTTGTGATGCCTGCAGCCTTTGCACAAAACAAAAAAATCGTAAAAAAAGTCAATACAGATTTTATAAAAATTTTGGATGAGACTGGAAAAAATATCCCTTTCGTTTTTAAATCAAAAGCAAAGTTCGAGATTCAAAATGGAATGCTCAATATTGCAGTATTATCTGAAAACAATACATTATTTGAGATTCGTGGCATAAGTGAAAAGGCAATAAAAGATACCTTGTTGAGTGACGATTCATTTAAGATGATATACATTATTTCTCAAAACGAAAAAGCTTGTGTAAGTAATCCTATGAACTCCAATAGTATTTTAAACATCAAGTGCAGTTCAACAAAAAAAGGCAGCCCGATAGCTATTACTCTTCAGGGTAATTTATTTGGTGGAGGAAAAATTTTAATGCTTGAAGCTAAGTTAAACGGTGAAATCCCAGAAAAAAAATATAATACCACCAGATAAAAAAAATGAAAAAAAATATATCCATCTTTTTTTCAGGAATATTGTTTCTGAATATCGCCTTTGCACAAACCTCAAACAAAACAATGTTCAAATCACTTGAGGAAAAATTCAATTCTCAATTTATCATTGATAAAACAAAAGCTGATTCTATTTCTAAGTTGTTACAAATCCCTTTACGATTTGAAAATCCAAATGGAGAAGTAATTGAGTTCTCCCGTTTTGAAAAAAATGGTGAAATGCTGTTTAGAAGAACTAATAATATTGGTGCCGGCAGAACAATCTCAACAAATAAAGTTTGGCCAGGTGGAACAATAGGAACAAGTCTCACAGGATCGGGATTAACCGGAAGACTTGGTGAATGGGATGGTGGCGGTGTGCTTACCACCCATCAGGAATTTAACGGTAGAGTTACTCAGGTTGATGTTCCAACTTCAACAATCGTTCATGCAACACATGTTGTCGGTACAATGGTAGCAAGTGGAGTTACCGCAAATGCAATAGGGATGGCTTATCAAGCTACTCTTAGCGCTTACGATTGGAGTAATGATGCTTCTGAAATGTTTAATGCAGCAACAAACGGAATGTTATTATCCAACCATTCCTATGGAACAATTTGCGCATGGTATAATAATCCAAGTACCGGCCATTGGGAATGGTATGGCAATACAAGCATAAGTTCAAGCATAGATTATAAATATGGTTATTATAGTCAGGAAGCTTCTGATTGGGATAATATTGCCTATCAAAATCCATATTATCTTATTTGTAAAGCAGCAGGAAATGATCGTGGTTCAAATATTTCTGGTTCAACAACCTGGTACGTGAGAGATAATAGCTATAATTGGATACAAGGTACAGGAACAATTCCACCTGCAGTTACTCAATATGATTGTGTTGAACCAACAGCAACAGCAAAAAATGTTTTAACAGTTGGAGCTGTAAATAAAATAGGAAATGGGAATACAAATAATGGATGGACCCAAAGTTCGGATGTGGTGATGAGTACTTTTAGTGGATGGGGACCAACTGATGACGGACGAATAAAACCAGATGTAGTTGCAGCAGGAGTAAATACTTATTCAACATCAAATACATCGAATACAACTTATGCAACTTTAAGCGGAACATCAATGGCAACTCCATCAGCATGTGGTTCTTTACTTCTGGTACAGCAACATTTCAGTAATTTAAAAGGGAAATATATGCTTGCTGCAACTCTTAAAGGAATCGCAATTCACACGGCTGATGAAGCAGGAAATATTGGTCCTGATTATGTTTATGGTTGGGGATTATTAAATATTGGCAAAGCAGTTAAACTTATTTCTGATTCATTGTACAGTCAGATTCAGGAAAAAACTTTAGCAAATGGAGCAACCTATACACAAAATATTTCAAGCGATGGAACTGTTCCTTTAAGAATAACAATTTCATGGACTGATCTTCCTGGCAGTCCAGGATCAATAGCATTAAATGACCCCACAAGAAGATTAATCAATGATTTAGATATTCGATTAAAACGTGTGTCGGACAATACTGTATTTATGCCATTTATTTTAAATCCGGTTTTACCTTCAAGTGCAGCAACAACCGGTGATAATATCAGAGATAACGTGGAGCAGATATATTTATCAGCACCAACATCAGGAGCATATGTTTTAACCGTTACTCATAAAGGAACATTATCATCTTCACAAAATTATTCACTAATTGTTAGTGGAGTTGCTGGACCACCATCAGTAATATTTACAAAAGACCTGAGCACTGTTTGTACCGGACAAACTGTAACTTTCACTGACAAGATCG
>CAIUEQ010000371.1 GCA_903898215.1 uncultured Bacteroidota bacterium
GGCATCGGTGGGATACCATCAAGGTGAAAACTGCCTAGTAGGTTATTGTCTTTCGTAAATCCTCGCTCACCTTCGTAGATTTTAATATCAACCCCTGGTTGATTATCTGCAAATGTTGAATACGAAAAATGTTGAAAAGAATAATCACTTGATAAGTTTTTTGGAAAAAATAATAACCTCAAATATTCATCAAGCAATCTAATTTTTGTGGCAATTTTTTCCTGGATCGTTGCAAATAAAAATGGGTCATTTAATATATCGGGTTTTGAATGTGAGATTTTATGAGTTCCCGTAATATTAAATCGGATCACACCAAAAACAGCGGTAATAAAGGAAACAGCAAGAAACCATTTACTGAAGATCACTTCATTTAATTTTCGCTTTTGTAAAATAATTACACCGGCAGCAATAATTATTGGAACTACAAAAGCATATTCTTTTGATAAAAAAGCAAACACAAAACTGATCAAACCATAAATCAAATCACTCATTTTTGAATTTTTATTATACCTGAAAATAAAAATGAAAGTGAGCAAAATAAACAGCAACGAAAATATTTCATCACGACTCTTAAGGTTAGCTATTACTTCAGTATGAACCGGATGAAATACAAAAAGCAAAGTTGCTAAAAGTGCTAATATACTATTTTGAGGAAAGATAAAAGTTGCCAAAAAATAAAATAATACCAACATGGATAAAGTAAAATAAATGATCTGAAATCCGTGTCGTAAACCTGCAATTTGAAGCGTTTCACTTTTGGATTCTTCTTCCAGTCCGGAGATTTTTATTTCAGTATCATCAATCGTTTTATAATCAGTTGAAGTTTTCTTTAGTTTAATTAATTCTTGTTTTGCTTTTACAAGATCTTTCCCTCCACTTCCTGCAAAAACTTCTTGTTCAATTGCAAACGAGATAAGTGATAATGGTCGGTATCTTCCACCCTGCAAAGGATTAGCGGCATTCATATAATCAAAATGTCCCTGATACGAATCGTGAGAGAGTATTTTTCCTATGCCACTAAACCCCGACAGTACATAAATATTTTTACCGATGACCATTTCATCATCAAGTGCATATTCGTTTTTAAGCGTATTCATATTTAACAAAACACAGCAAAGAGCCACCAAGGAAAATTGAATTTTCTGTTTGGTTAAAATATTTTTAAGGTTTAAAAAGGATGTAGAAATTTTTTGATGCACTTTAAAAAATTAATAATTGGCTGTAATCTTTATGTCTGAAATATATTGTATTTATTCGACAGCAAATTATATTATTTTTCCAATCTTGATTTGAGGAAATTCTTAAAAAGTTTTTTTAATATCAATATCATTGCACTCAAATTACGACCATGATTTTTACAGATACACATACACATTTATACGCAGAAGAATTTAAAGACGACCGTGAAGCCAGCGTTAACAAAGCAATTGAACATGGAGTAAGCAGAATGTTTTTGCCAAATATTGATTGCAGTTCTATCCAACCGATGCTTGATCTGGTATGGCAATTTAGGGATAATTGTTTTCCGATGATGGGACTTCATCCTTGTTCCGTAGATGAAAATTTTGAAGTTCAATTATTTCAAATTCAAAAATGGTTTAAGAAAAGAAGTTTTTATGCTGTTGGCGAAATTGGCTTGGATTATTATTGGTCGCTGGATTTTAAAGAGCAACAAATCATGGCATTTAAAAAACAATTGCAATGGGCAATCAATTTAAATTTACCTGTTGTATTGCATTCCCGAAATTCGATTGATGAAATGATTGCCATTATCCAACAAATGCAACATCCAAAATTGCGGGGAATTTTTCATTGCTTTTCGGGAAATGAGGAACAAGCAAAACAAATTGTTTCGTTAGGATTTTATTTGGGAATTGGCGGAGTGATCACTTATAAAAACTCAGGGTTGGATAAGGCAATCGAGAATATTCCATTAGAAAATTTAGTGCTTGAAACTGATTCACCATACTTGCCTCCGGTTCCTTATCGTGGCAAGAGAAATGAAAGTGCCTATATCATCGAAATCGCAAAAAAATTATCCGAAATAAAAAATGTTCCTCTCGAAAATGTTGCAACGATAACCACAGAAAATTCTAAAAAGATTTTTGGAATTTAATTAATAGACTTCTTTCATAATTTAGATTTTACATACATCATTTTAGATTCCTCACTTTGTTCGGAATGACAGGCAATTATGCAAGATCTGTGATTGGCGGGCGCTTCGCGCCCGCCAATCACACTAAATATTCAGCGCAATTGTCATTCCGAACAAAGTGAGGAATCTAACCCTGAATGATAAAAGATGTCTAATAAACCATTCTCGGATCTGAGCCTATTCGGCCA
>CAIUEQ010000372.1 GCA_903898215.1 uncultured Bacteroidota bacterium
GGGAATCCATATTGTTCGAGCATTTTTTCATTCTTGTTTTCTTTGCTGTAATTTAAATGATAAACTACAAAATCAGCTTTTAAAAGTGAATCAATTTGAGCATCTGCTTTACAAAAACGATTAAACTCTATACACCATTTACACCAGTTCCCCCCTATTTGTAAAAGCACATGTTTGTTTTCCTGCTTGGCTTTTCTAACCGCAGATTCAATATCATTTTGTGCATTGGCTGTTGGGTCATATAATTTATTTTCGGCTGTTTGCGACCAAACAATTTGAAACATAAAAGTGAAAGCATATAAGAAAAAAAAGTTCTTCATCTATTTGGTTTTTGAAATTCAAATAACGCAATTTTAAATTTAGAAATGTTTTGGTCTAGAAAAAATAAACGCAGAGGCGCAGAGAACGCAGAGTAAATAATCTGCGAAGATCTGCGAAATCTGCGAGAAAAATATTAACGCAGAGGCACAAAGAACACAGAGAATTTAATCTGCGAAACTCAGCCAAATCTGCAATAAAAAATTTACACTTTTCAATACTGACAATTGTCATTTTATCCACGTACTCAGTACTATACTTTTACCACCTTATTAACTCATTTAAGTTCTGTTCCGATATTTCCTCTAAAGCCTTATCAGACAAGAACTCTGAAAAAACAATATACAGTTATGTCGAATATAAAAATCATGGATGGCAATGAAGCTGCGGCTTATATTGCTTACAAAACAAGTGAAGTGTGTGCTATTTATCCAATCACCCCATCATCAACAATGGGTGAACATTGCGATGAATGGTCGGCAGCAGGAAAGCAAAATATTTATGGTGAAATTCCACGCATCATGGAAATGCAAAGTGAAGCAGGTGCAGCAGGTGCAATTCACGGAGCGTTACAAGGCGGAACTTTGGCATCAACATTTACCTGTTCACAAGGTTTGTTATTAATGATTCCTAACATGTATAAAATTGCCGGAGAATTATCTCCAACAGTTTTTCACATTGCTGCTAGATCGTTAGCCACACATGCGCTTTCAATTTTTGGTGACCACTCTGATGTAATGTCGGTTCGCCAAACAGGTTGGGCAATGTTGTTTGGAAGAAATGCTCAAGAAGCGATGGACATGGCTTTGATAGCACAAGCTTCAACACTTCGCTCAAAAATTCCTTTCTTAAATATTTTTGATGGATTTCGCACTTCTCACGAGTTGATGAAAGTGGATGTAATTGATGATTCGATTATCAAAGACATGATTGATGAACGCGATATTTTAATTCATCGCCAACATTCAATGTCTCCCGAAAACCCTTCTATTCGTGGTACGGCACAAAACCCTGATGTGTTTTTCCAAAGCCGCGAAGCAGGAAATAAATTTTATTTAAATGTTCCGATTGTGGTAAATCAAATGATGAAAAAATTTGGTGAACTAACAGGAAGAAAATATAAACTCTACGAATATTTTGGTCACGAAAATCCTGATCGCATTATTATTATCATGGGTTCGGGAGCAGGTGCTGTTGATGAAACAATGGAATATTTGAACAGCAACGGAGAAAAAGTTGGTTACTTATATGTGCGATTATTTCGTCCGTTTGAAGTAAAAGAATTTATCGAAGCCATTCCAAAATCGGTAAAGAAAATTGCTGTTTTAGATCGTTGCAAAGAACCGGGAAGTATTGGCGAACCTTTATACATGGACGTAATTAATGCGTTGGTTGAAGGTTGGGAAGGAACAATGCCAAAAGTTGTTGGCGGACGTTTTGGTTTAGCATCAAAAGAATTTAACGTAACGATGGTAAAAACCATTTATGATGAATTAAAAAAAACCGAGTCCTCGGGGCCAAAAAATCATTTCACGATTGGAATTGAAGATGATGTTACACATACAAGTTTAAGTTACGACAAAACATTTTCGCTCGATAAACAACATCTCTTCCGTGGTTTGTTTTACGGACTAGGAGCTGATGGAACGGTGAGTGCAAATAAAAATTCTATCAAAATTATTGGTGAAACAACTGATAATTATGTTCAAGGATATTTTGTTTATGATTCAAAAAAATCAGGATCGTTAACTGTTTCGCATTTGCGTTTTGGTAAAAATCCTATCAAGTCAACTTATTTAGTGAGCTCAGCAAACTTTGTTGCAGTGCATCAGTTTAATTTCATCAACAAATATGATGTATTAAAAGATGCTGAACATGGGGCAACTTTTTTATTGAACTCTCCTTACGATACAAACGATATCTGGGATAAAATTCCGAAACATTTACAAGAAGAAATTATTGAAAAAGAGTTGAAGTTTTATGTGATCAATGCTTCCAATGTTGCTCGCGAAACCGGCATGGGTTCTAGAGTTAACACCATACTTCAAACTTGCTTTTTTGCTATTTCAGGAATTTTGCCAAGAGAAGAAGCAATACAAAAAATTAAAGATGCCATCAAAAAATCTTACTCTGCAAAAGGAGAAAAAGTGGTACTCAAAAATTTTGAAGCGGTTGATAAAACTCTTGAGAATTTATTTGAAATCGATTATTCAAAATATAAAGCAGGAAACTTACCTACCGACAAAGCAGTTGCAGATAGCGCACCAGATTTTGTAAAAAATGTATTGGCAAAAATCATTCAGTTTGAAGGTGATGATTTGCCGGTGAGTGCATTTCCTGTTGACGGAACTTATCCGGTTGCTACAACGCAATGGGAAAAAAGAAATATTGCAGACACCATTCCTGTTTGGGATGAAGCCTCATGTTCGCAGTGCGGAAAATGTTTCTTGATCTGTCCACATGCGGCAATTCGTCCAAAAGTTTACGACAAAGAATTGTTGCAAAATGCTCCGTCAACATTTAAACATGTTGCACCGATTGGAAAAGAATTTAATAAAGAAACACAAGCTTACACATTACAAGTTGCCGTTGAAGATTGTACCGGATGTAATTTATGTTACGAGTATTGTCCGATAGAAAGTAAAACAGAAAAAGGTGTGAAAGCACTTAACATGAAACCTCAGATTCCATTAAAAGAAACTGAAGTAAAAAACTGGGATTTCTTTTTATCAATTCCGGAAATGGATCGCCTTGCCATAAATAAAAACACCGTTAAAGGAACTCAATTTCTTCAACCGCTTTTCGAATTTTCGGGAGCCTGTTCAGGTTGTGGTGAAACTCCTTATGTAAAATTAATGTCGCAACTATATGGCGACAGAATGGTGGTGGCAAATGCTACAGGATGTTCATCAATATACGGAGGAAATTTACCAACAACACCATGGACAACAAATGCTGAAGGTTGTGGACCGGCTTGGGCAAATTCATTGTTTGAAGATAATGCAGAATTTGGTTTAGGAATAAAATTAGCCTTCGATAAAAAAGCAGAGATTGCTCAACATATTGTGTTTGGATTACGTGATGTTATAGGTGAAAGTTTTGCCAATGAAATTTTACATTGCGACCAAAGCAATGAAGCAGGAGTTCATAAACAAAGAGAAAATGTTAAAGAACTTCGCAAAAGAATTTCACCGCTTAATAGTTTTGAAGCAAGACAATTAAATATGATTGCTGATAATCTTGTTAAGAAATCACATTGGATTATGGGTGGTGATGGTTGGGCTTATGATATTGGTTTTGGTGGATTGGATCATGTACTTTCAACAGGTGAAGATTTAAATATTATGGTTCTTGATACCGAAGTTTACTCAAACACCGGAGGACAAAAATCTAAATCAACACCAATTGGTGCGAGTGCAAAATTTTCGGTGAATGGAAAAGCATCAGGCAAAAAAGATTTAGCGATGCAGGCAATTGCTCATGGTTCGGCATACGTTGGTCAAATTGCTATGGCAGCAAATGATGCACATGCAATAAAAACTATTCAGGAAGCAGAAGCATTTCCGGGAACATCGCTCATCATTGCATATAGTCATTGTATTGCGCATGGTTATGATATGATGCATGGAGCCGACCAACAAGAAAATGCTGTAAAATCAGGTTACTGGCCATTGTTCAGATACAATCCTTTGAAACCAAAAGGAGAGAAATTTACTTTAGATAGCAAAGCTCCATCAATTCCTGTTAAAGATTTCCTTTATCAAGAAACACGTTTCAGTATTTTAACCCGTCAAAATCCTGAGCATGCAGAAGAGTTACTTGTTAAAGCACAAGAAGGCGTTCACGATCATTGGGAAAGATTAACAGTTTTGAAAAACTTATAATCGATTTCAAATACATTTGGAAAAAAGTTGTCAGAGTTCTGGCAACTTTTTTTTATTTATATGTTATCGCAACCACAATGTTGACGCTAACTTCCCAACCTAAGGTTTGCAGGCAAGTTAGTGTCAGGTTAATTGCAATATTCTTCATTGTGCTATAAAATTCGCACTAACAAGATGTTAGCGAACACAGGGATTTAGTGTCGCTTCTCGATCCAAAACCAAGCTAGCCACCACAAGTTTACCTGCCTACCGAAGCAATGACTTGGAGTGGCAGGCAGGCTCGAAGTGACTGATAACAATGAATGAAAAAAGTTGCCGGAGTTTGTTACAACTTTTTTACTTTCATTTAATCAATCAGAATTATTAAAAATAAGTATTGACTGCGAACTCAAACTGATCAATAAAAATTCGCTTAAATGCGCTGATATTATTTTGCTCGTAAAAAATCAACATGGCTTTTTTATAATCAATTGAATCAACTGTTCTGAAAGAGATTGGACAATATTTATTATTCATCAATATGGCATTGCTAATAATTCTTGCTGTTCTTTTATTTCCATCTGCAAAGGGTTGAATGTATGATATAAGAACTAATATCATGAGTGCTTTGGAGAAAATGTCTTTGTGTTTATTAATCACTTCGCACATTTGCTCTAATGCTTCTCTTATTTGAAATTCATTGTCTAATGGTTTATAATTTGTACCCGAAATACCAACCCTTCGCCTTCTCAAATTTCGTGTAATGCCTAACCCTTTTACTAAAATGCTATGAATATCTTCAATTACCGATATGGTTAATGGGCTTATAAACTTGGGCTGAGCGATAACAAAATCTAAGGCAGATTTGTGATTAAGCAACATGATTGCTTCTTCTTTTGTTTTACCACTTGCTTTTTCTTTTTCATTAATCAATCGTTCAGTCTCTAATAATGAATAGGTATTCCCTTCAATTTGTGATGACTTCCAACTCAAATCAATTGCTAATCGTTCGAGTTCTTTTTTATATTCCTGCTTTGAGAGTTTGGCAATATTCTGTTTATATTTTTTTTGAAGTTGGTTCAAATGTTCCTTCTCCTCGGCTGAAAATAATGATACCTGAGCAAATGTTTCATTGATAAGTTCAAAATTATAGTTCCGTTTGATTTCTCTATCGTCAATTTCTTTTTTAAAATACTCATCAACATCTGTAGGATGTATCAGTACATAAGCATTGCTAACTTTGTATTTAGTTGCTTTTGCTTGCCCCTCCAATGTAATCAGGTTTTCATAAATCAATTTTTGGAGTATTCTTTTTACGGTAGCGTATCCAACGGCAACGTCAATTCCTTCATGAATCTCTTTAGAAGAACACAATTGATTCAGTTGAATAAAATCCAAAATTAATTTAGTCTTGTCTGATTGATGTTTTGTCATTTTGTTTTTATAGCTCACGAATATATAATTTCTGGCTCATTTACACTATATTTTGAGCTTAAAATATAAAATAATGAGCCTTAAATAAAATATGCTTAAAACTTAATTACACATCAGTCATTTCGAGTAGCATTGGTCAGCTTTGTTAAGAGCATATCGAGAATGTTTAGTAATTCTAAGTTCTTCTCGATACAAACCCAAGCAAGCCACCACAGAGTTCTGGCAACTTTTTTTGTTTTAATCAAATTAGAAATGAATAATTTGATTGTTATTGATAAAATTGACTTGTGTCAATGTTTTTGCATTGTATTATCATAACATTCGTTTTTCAGATATATACCATGAAAAATATTTATTTCTTTTTAGGACTTATTTTTTTGTTTTCATCTTGTAAAAAAGATTTAACCAATACCATAACTCCAGATACAAGTGTTACTCCTTATATACTTATTCCACCTTTACGCTTTCCCCAACCTTATATATCCTATATTAATCCGTTAACAGTGGAAGGAATTGCTTTAGGAAGAAGATTATTTTATGACCAAATACTATCATCTAACTTTCGTAGTTGCTCCTATTGCCATCCCCAAGAGCTATCATTCACATCAAGTATTGCAGAGCATGGACTTGATACCACACAATATTGGGATATACTTCCTTGGATCAATCTTGCTTGGAAACCTTTTTATGGATGGAACGGTGGAATAAAAGAAATGGATCATATAGGAATTGCAGATCTCGGTCCGAAGTACTTAAACTCAAACATGACTGAAGTGCTGGCAAAATTAAAGGCAGATTCAACTTATTCAGCCATGTTTAAAAAAGCTTTTAATGGAGAAGACGTTCTTGTGCCAGATAAGATACAAGAGAAGATTGCTTTTGCCATCGCTCAATTTGCAAAAACAATTGTGAGCAGCAATTCGAAATTTGATAAATACCTTATGGGAACTGCTCAGTTAACTCCACAGGAAGCAAATGGATATGATATTTTCTACAGTGAAAAAGGAGATTGCTTTCATTGTCATGGAACAATATTACTTACTGATAATGGAAGGCATAATATAGGCCTTGATACTGTTTTCAATAACAAATATAACCAAGGTTATTTTACAGCTTCAGGATTGGCAAAAGATATGGGATTGATGATGACACCTACTTTACGAAACGTGGCTCAAACTTCACCATATATGCATGATGGAAGATATAAAACTCTTGAAGAAGTAATTGAACATTATAATTCGGGTGTACACAAAAGTCCAACATTAGATCCAATAATGACCTTACCGGGTAAGGAAATGGGACTGTTATTAAGTAACTCACAAAAAGCTGACCTTAAAGCATTTCTTCTAACTTTTACAGATTCAACACTACTTTTTAACCCACAATTCAGTAGACCAAAATAGTTAAGGTATATGATAAGTTGCCAAAATTTGTTACAACTTTTTTAACTTTAGATTGTAATACTTAATACAAAATCTAAATCATGAACAAACAATTTCTGTTAAACAATATCATCAAAGAAATGAAGATCGTGCGCAGACTTTCAACTAAGATCGCTGCCGATCAAATTAATTTCAGACCAAAAGAAGGAATGCGCAGTTCATTGGAATTGCTGCAATACTTAAGTTCGGCCGGAACAGGAATGATTTTATTTTGGTATAGAAATGACAATTCAGATTTCAGAACTTTTTTTGGTGGATTGAGAGAACAAAATCAAACTGTTACACACGTTAATTTTATTTCGGTGATGGATGAACAAATAAAATTAGTAACGGAACTATTTGATAATATTTCTGAAGAAGACCTATTAACTAAAGAAGTAGACCAACCATCAGGCGAAAAAATATTGTTGGGAGACGCAATCATAGCATCAAGCATTAAATGGCTTACAGCTTATAAAATGCAGTTATTTATCAATATTAAATTAAGTTCGGAAGAAAAATTAACCACTCCCGACCTTTGGAGATTGACTGATATTGAGACTTCAGCAAATTAAATTAGCAATTCTTTTTGAAGAATTATCGTCAAACAACATATTTATGTTATGTTTGAAGATTCAATAAGTAGCCAGCTTAAAAAATAATATATGAGAGACGCAGGAATGTATGTACAACTTTGGAAAAAATATCTTCCGGTTATCAGATTACTTTTAAAGAAAACTGAAGCTGGTCCTCAAACGCTTCAATTGTATAAACATGAGTTTGAATCAACCGGTGCTAGAAATAAATCAGGTTATATTTTTTCTCTCGAATTGGTGAATGGAAAACCAATTAATAAATCAAACAAAACTGCAGTTTCAAATGACATGTGGTTAGCGTTAACTGAAAACCCAACGATAGCTGATTGGCTAAAAGATCAAAGCATAAAAGTAAGCGTTAATCGTGCTTGCGAATTGACAATGCAAAAAATATAACAGAACAGTAGATTTCAACTACAAAAAAATAATTCATAGAAGTATGAGTTATTATCAAAAAAACATTGCCACAGATTACACAGATTATTATTTAAAAAAATCTGTGTAATCCGTGGCTTTTTAATGTGCAATAAGTTCAATTTAGATTTATTTCATTGCGTACTTTGCGCTATACTTTGCGTCCTTAGCGTTAAAAAATATTTAACCGTAAGGCTCGCAGAGAAAAAAAACGCAAAGTACACAAGGATAAATAAATCCCGGTTTTTAGCAATAAAATAATTAATCAAATAAATTTTTGCAATGCTAATTTATGCGATCTTAAAACATCTCATACTTATCGAGCCCATTTCAATTCCTTCGTATACAAAATTGACCTCTTCATTTTTTTGTTGCAATGCTGCAGCATATAGCATTGGTAAATAATGTTCGTTTGTTGGAACTGAAAGCATTGCCGACTTTCCTATCTTCTCATAATTAATTAAATCGGTATGGTCTCTTTTTATAAGATCTGATTTAACTTTTTCATCAAACTCTACACTCCAATCATATTTTACATTTGGGTCATCCCAGCTAACTCTTCCAAGATTGTGAACGATATTTCCGCTTCCAACAATTAATAACCCTTTGCTGCGAAGTGCATTTAATTCTTTTGCTAAATCATAATGCCATTGTGCACTTTTAGCATAATCTAAACTCATTTGAAAAACGGGAATATCCGCTTTTGGATACATGTGTTTTAAAACTGTCCATGCACCATGATCCAAACCCCAATCGTGATCATCCTGAACTGTTGTTGATTTTACTTGTTGAATTACTTGTTTGGCAAATTCAGGAGAACCGAGAGCAGGATATTCAACAGCAAATAATTCTTTTGGAAATCCGCCAAAATCATGAATGGTTTTAGGAGCCAACATCGAAGTAACATAAGTTCCTTTTGTTTGCCAATGTGCTGATACAACAAGAATGGCTTTGGGAGTTGGAATTCCTATTACAGATTTTGATAACGCTTTTGTAAACGTATTATCATACAAAGCATTCATCGGATTACCATGCCCAATAAAAAATGCCGGCATCCGATAAGAATTTTCATTTTCTAAAACACTATTTCCAAAACTTTTTAAGTCAATCATACTTGAAGCTATTAATATTCCTGCAGATTTTATGAAGTCATTGCGTTTCATTGCAAAAGTTATTGCAAAACTAATTTATGTTGATGTAAAGCTTCTGCAAGCCATAAATATTCTGTCAGAAAATTTTCAATATTTCTTGTAAAAGATTCATCCACTAAATTTCCATCTACATCAAATTTCTTATCTACTTGTGGGGTAACTAACATTTGAGGAGCAGGAACTCCAAACAAAGCACAAACCAATTGTTGCATTTGCATAGCAGTTCTAATTCCTCCAAATAAACCATCGGATGCTGTAACAATTCCAATAGCTTTTTTCATATAAGTGGTTTTCGGAAAATGATCTATCAAATTCTTCATTGCTGATGAATAGCTTCCATTGTATTCCGGAGAAACAAAAACAAAAGCATCGGCATCAAACATTTTTTTTCGGAGTGAATGAAATTCTTCTGGAGTTTTTTCTTCTGTTACAAAAGGCATTTCAAGTTCCGGTAAATGATGTTCTCTTAAATCAATTAATTCGATTGAATATTTTGATTGAAGTTGTTGTTGTAAGTGTAATGCAACTCTATGTGTTAAACTGTTTTTTCTGGCGCTACCAGATATGATTACTATATTCATTTTTAATTTTTAAAAATCTAAACTTCCCATTTTCCCTTGTTCGTAATCAAGTATTGCTTGTTTAATTTCTTCGGGAGAAGTCATTACAAACGGACCGTAATTTACCATTGGCTCATTGATTGGCTCTCCGGCAAGAAATAATAATTTCCCTTTTTCTAACGATTGAAATTGAATTTCCTCTCCATCATTTTTAAATTCAATCATGCTTAATTTCACAATTTCACTTTTCTCAAATTTAAGTCTTCCTTCAAGCAAATAAATTAATGCATTTTGATTTGAAGGAACAGGAAAATTAAAATTTGCATCTTTTTCAAAATCCACCATCATGGCTGTGATATTTGTAAATGTAGATGCCGGACCATTTATGTTTTTAAATTCCCCTGCTACAAGTTTGATATGAATTTTATTTTCATCTTCAAAAAATTCAGGAATTATTGATGATGGAATATCCTGATATTTTGGAGAAGTCATTTTATGCTTACTTGGAAGATTAATCCAAAGCTGAATAATCTCGATCGTCCCTCCTTCTTCTGAAAATTTTTCGGAAGGACCTTCACTATGAATGACTCCACTTCCTGCAGTCATCCATTGCACATCACCTGCTTGTAAAAAACCTTCGTTTCCCATCGAATCACGATGATGCATTTTGCCATTGAAAATAAAAGTTACCGGTTCAAATCCACGATGAGGATGGGGACCTAAACGATTTTTATATTCTCCCGGTTTATATTGGTCGGGCCCGGCATGATGGAGCAGAATAAAAGGACTTACCTGCTCCAAATCTTGCGAAGGCAATGGTTGTTTAACACGCATGTTTCCCATTTGAAATTCATGCGCATAAGTTATTTGATTAATAGATCTGAGCATTTTCAACTCAAAAAATTAAGCTTGTTTTGCTAATTGAATATTCAAATTCAATTTCACTTCTTCCCCTAACATTGCACTACCTGTTTCGGTAATTGCATCCCATTTTAAATCGAAATCTTTGCGGTTAATTTTTCCGTTGATTTCAAATCCTGCTTTTGTATTTCCCCATGGATCGTTTGCAATACCAGCATATTCAACAGACAATTCAATGCTTTTAGTAATATTACGGATAGTGATATCTCCAACTAATTTGAAATCATTTCCGCTAACTTTTTGAAAAGAAGTTGAAGTGAAAGATAAATGAGGATAAGTTTCTGCATTAAAGAAATCATCAGCTTTTAAATGTCCGTCACGTTGTTCGCTGTTTGTATTAATACTATTTACTTCAGCTGTAAATTTAATTGTTGCATCACTAAAGTCATCACTTGGTGAATCAATTGAACCTTCAAATTTATCGAACTTTCCTGTAACGTTTGTTACTAATAAGTGGCGTACTTTAAAACCGATCTCACTATGTGAAGCATCGATTACCCATGTTCCTTTTGCAGATGTTGCTGTTGCTGTTGTCATAATTATATATTTTTTATTTAAATATTTTTGATATTAAATAGCCATTGGAATATCCATTATAAGAATCTGTGCATCGGTATCGGCTTTGATACTGATACTTTGAATAGCTGAAATCCCAATAGCATCCCTTTTGTTTAATTTTTGATTATTTATAGTTGCGCTGCCTTCAATAACGAATACATACACACCGTTTCCTGGTTTTTTTATTTGATAAGTTGTTTCAAAATCTTTGTTAAAGTTGGCTAAACTAAACCATGCATCTTGATGAATATTTAATCCTTCGTCTTCTCCCATTGGAGAAACTATTTGTTGAAATTTATTGATGCGGTCTTTTACTTCAAATGTTTTTTGGTCATATCTAGGTGTAACATTTTTCTTATTTGGGAATATCCAAATTTGAAAAAGCTTCAAATCCATTTCAGCATTTGCATTTTCTTCCGAATGATAAATTCCTGTTCCGGCACTCATCACTTGCACATCACCTGAGTTAATTATACCAGAGTTTCCCATACTGTCTTTATGATGTACTCCACCGTAAATTGGTATGGTAATAATTTCCATATTATCATGAGGATGCATGCCAAAACCCATTCCACCTTCGATGGTGTCATCGTTTAACACCCTTAATACACCGAAGTGAACTTTTTCGGGATCGTGATAATTTGCAAAACTAAATGAGTGAAAAGTATCCAACCATCCATGTTGTGCATGTCCGCGTTGTTCTGCTTTATGAATTATAAAATTGGACATTGACTTAAGCTTTTAAAACTGTCTGAGAAAAATTCCTCAGACAGTTTTGGTGTAATTATTTAATTTAATTGGTTAGATAAAAAGAAATTATTTTGAGGCAACAATTCTAACTTTCAAGTTAAATTCATCATTGATAGCTTTGTCGCCAATGTTATCAATAAATGATTTTGAACCATATTTAATTCCAAAATTTGTGCGGTTAATATTTATTTCTGCATTAGCAACAACTTCAGTTTTACCAATTACAATAATTGCAGGAAATGTAACTTCTTTGGTAATTCCTTTAATAGTAATATCTGCAGTAACGTTATAATTTTCTGCTCCTTTTTTATCAGAGATCGTTACCACTTTTTTAATTACTAAAGTTGCTTTAGGAAAAGTTGTAGTACCAAAGAAATCATCCGATTTCAAATGACCAACTAATTTATCGTGGTATTCACCTTGCATATCTGTATTATCGATGGTTGTCATATCAACGTCAACGTTACCGCCAATAATGTTTGCACCTTCAAGTGTTATTGTTCCACCTAAAATTTTAACAGTTCCTTCATGCTTACCTGTTACTTTTTCTGCATGCCATTTCATTGTACTTTTTGTAGGATCAACTTTTTGAGTTTCTGATTTTGAACCTTTTGGTCCACCTGCAATTACTGACAATCCCATTGCAGCAAAAGCTAAAATTAATAGTGATTTTTTCATTTGTTTTTTGTTTTATTTATTTGTGATTATTTAATTTTATCCTCTAAGTTTATCAAGTATTCTACTTAATTCTTCAGCTTCAGCTTCTGTTATTTTGGAATAAGTATTCTCCATTGTATCGATTTCAGTATCAATTTTTTTAAGCAGTGTAAGCCCTTTTTCAGTAATTAAAATATCCACTTGCCTTCTATCAATTTTTGAGATTACTCGTTCAACTAATTTTTTCTCTGACAACTTATCTATCAATCTCGATGCATTTGAACTTCTATCAAGCATGCGCTCCTGAATTCCATTTATTGTAACAGGGTTTCCTTTTTGACCTCTCAAAATTCTCATCACATTATATTGTTGAGGAGAAAGACCATGCTCTTTAAAAAATCTTTGTTGATTACAACTCAGCCAACCTGAGGTAAAAAAGATATTCAACACGGCTTTGTGTTTGGCACTTTTAAACTTTGATTGTTGTATTTCGTTTTCGAGTTTCACTATTATTGATTTGAGTACGGCAACAAATATATGTACATACATTTAATGTACATACATATATTTATAACATGCTGATTACGTTAGAGTAAATTTTAATATGTGTACTCAGAACATAAGTAATAACAAACTTTTAACCTTGTGTTTTTAACCACAAAGTTCACCA
>CAIUEQ010000373.1 GCA_903898215.1 uncultured Bacteroidota bacterium
CTGATACACTTCACCTGCTTTCCGCTTTTGCAAGGCAACCGCTGCAATCAGGGCTATTTCAGATCAACGCAATTTCAAACAAATAATAAACACTCCTGAATTTCAGGAGTGTTTATAAAATAATTTGCTAATTATTAGTTTGTCAAACGGAGTATCTTTTTTTCAAGGGAAATAGTTCATTGATCTCTTACTCCATCTTGACAAAAAAATGTATCGACGGCTGTGGCTTATTTTCCTCTCACCAACTGTACAAACCCACTTTCGTTATAGGTCTTATCCTGGAAGTCAGCCATAAAGACAGTGTAATAATAGACACCATCAACAGCAGGATTTCCATTTTTTGTTTTTCCATCCCAAAATCCTGTTGTGCTATCCCAACTGTAAATCAATTCTCCCCAACGATTAAAAATTTCACAACGAAGAGTTTTCATTCCCATATTGGTTATCACAAATTCCAGGTTTTTCAGAATTAACATCTGCATGCATTTCACATTGATAAAAAACTTCTCCTGATTTTAATTTCGTGGTATCGAGATTAAACGATTGTGTTGAATTTACATTTTCTGTTTTTACAGAATCTGATGAATTTGTTTGTTCAACATTTTTAGGTGAATTGTTACATGCTCCAAAAAATAAAGTTGCAACAGTTGCTGATAAGATGATTGATTTTTTCATTTTGTTTTTGATTATTTAATTACTCAATATTTATTTTATGATTATTTATTTTATTGCTAATTGCGTTTGTTAATTACCAATTGTATTCGCTCCTTTTTTAAAAACATACTCACTGTTGAGTAAATATGCACCTGTTATCACAACCACGTCTCCGACACTCAAACCTCCTGTAATTTCTACCTGTCGGCTATTTTGCATTCCGGTTGTGATCATTTTATTTTCAAATACATCATTGCTTTTATGTATCCAAACATTTGCACCTTTACTATCAAGAATAATTGCATCGTTGGGAAGTGTGAGTGCCATTTTGGTTTCAGTTTTAACAGTAATATTTGCAAGCATCCCTGGTTTAATTTCCTGCAATGGATTTATAATTTGAAATCTTGCTAACACAAAACGTTCGGGCGACTGCACTTGCGGATCAATAAAAATCACTTTGCCTTCAACTAATTTATCTCCGGCAGCAGGAATAAAAAATGATGCTTCAGTTCCGATTTTTATATAAGGTAAATATGGAAGATACACTTGTGCTTCCACCCAAAGCGACTGAAGAGCCGATAAACGGAAAAGTGTTGTTCCTGTAGCAACATAGCTTCCTTCCGAAACAGATATTTCGCTTACAAAACCATCCGATGAAGAAAAATATTGAATAGTTTGAATCACATTTTTTGTGCGTTTTAACTGATCGATCTGAGATTCATTTAACCCAAACAATAACAACTTATTTTTTGCTGCATTGGTAAATTGTGTTGAGTTATTCTTGTCGAAGGATAAAATATATTCGTGCTGTGCTGCATTTAAATCTTCACTATAAATTTCATAAAGTAGTTGTCCTTTACTGATATGATCACCGACATTTTTTACCGCTAACTTTTCAATTCTTCCTTGAACTTTTGAGCTTATCGCATCCGAAAGATTTTGATCGATGGTTACTTTTCCGGTTAACGTAATCTCTTTTGAAAGCTGTTGAATTCGTAAAGTATCAAAAGTGATATTGGCTAATTTTATTTGCTGATCGCTAAGTTTTATTTGCCCTGCTTTAAGACTATTATTTTTTACTTTGATTAATTTCATATGACAAATAGGGCACATCCCTTCTTTGTATTCAATCACCTGAGGATCCATTGAACAGGTATAATATTCATCTTTATTAAGAACTTCAGAATTAGTATTTACAGAGTTACACGAAAGGAACATTATGCAATATGCAATTGGCAATAAGCAATTGGCAATAAGCAATCGACAACTGGCAATCGGCAATCGGAAATAAGCAATTGGCAATGTGCAAAAGGCAATGAGCAATCTGATTTTGTCAAATACGTTTTTCTTGCATATTGCATATTGCATATTGCATATTTTATTAAACGCTTTCATTTATATTTTTCAGGATTATTTATCATGTGATTTAATAGTCGTCCAACTTCTTCAGATTGTTTTGTTAGCTCTTCAAAACACTCTGCATTGATATATTTACAAGCTAAAGAGAATTCAAGCCAAGTTTGTGTTTCACAATTTTCCATATCAGCATCAGAAACTTTTGAAATGAAGTGCGCAGGATATAATCTCTTTCTAAATGATTCAGATAAATTTGTACAAACGCTTCTACTTGAACGCCTGATTTGATCAGTGAGTGAATAAGTTTCTTCCTTGGGAAATGTTTTAGAAATTTCAAAAATTTTCATTGCCAATTCGAATGCCAATTTGTAAACTTTTGTATCCTTTATATTTTTTGCTGCCATTATTTTAAAATTTATTTATTCATTAATTTTATTCATTGCATATTGTCAATTGCTCTTTGCCTATTTATTTTTTCTTGCCTGTTGCAAATTGATTATTGCCTATCGTCTTCAGTTAAAATAAAACTTTCACTATCTACCATATATTGAGCATTTGCTGCAAGTACTTCATCACCTTTTAAACCGGAAACTATTTGTATCAATGAGTCTGTTTGAATTCCTGTTTGAATATTTTTAGCGATAAAATGATTTAAACTTTTTAGAAAAACAACTTGCTTCTGTCCTAGGTTAATTAAGGCATTTCGAGGTAACCACATTCCTTTTATTTCTTTTGATAAAATCTTTGCTGACAGTAATGTTCCAATTTCTAAATGCAACTCTCCAACATGTTCTAAATAAACTCTTGCCTTAATTGCAGATGCATTTTGGCCGGTAACCGGTTCTATATAATTAATGATTGCTGAAATAATATTATCAGGATCTGTTTCTGAAAAAGCAAAAACTTTATCGCCAACATTAATCTGTGCCGCATCTCTGGGAAAAATATTCAGCACCGCCCATATCTTATCCATATCATACACATCAAAAATTGCTTGTCCGCTTTGCACATACATTCCTTCTCTGATTGAAAGTGCCGATGACTGAGAAGATGGAAGATTTTCGATTTGAACTATTGTTGATGATGCAATTTTTGAATTCATACCACCATTCATCAAAGGTGATGATGAAACATTTCCATTAATTCCAATATCATGAATATGGCCTTCGTATAAACTATAAATTGGTAATGGGTTGATTGGTTTTTTAGTGGAAATGATTTGCTTGATTTGTGATTCGGTTAACCCAAATAATTGGAGTTTTTGTTTTGATGAATTGATCAACTCACTTTCATCCTTATCAATATTTGTCAAGTAAATTAAATTCTGTTGTTCCGTTAAAATTTCCGGACTATAAATATCCATGATATGTTGTCCTTTTGAAATCTTTTGAAAATTAAAACGTAGATATAATTTTTCAATTCGGCCGCTAAATCTTGCACTAATCGTATTCAATGAACTCGGATCATACGTAATCACACCCGTAGCATTTAATACTGGTGTAATTATTTTTTGAATCGGAAGGATTGTTTTCACATCACTAAAAACTGTTTGATTAGCTGGCTGCACAAGACCATCTAAATCCGCAGTTTTAGTTTTGATATGCTTTTGTTCCACTTTGCTGTTACACGAAGCCAATAAGCAATAAACAATAGGCAATAAGCAATAAACAAGTTGAAAACTCGATCTTGCCAATAGCCAAGAACTAACAACTAACAGCTTATCTGATTTCCATCTCTTTTTCATATTCTGTTTGTAATTTCAAAAGTGTTTTTAACTGTTCCATCTCATTTATTTTTGCCATGCGATACATTTTCAACCCATCCAAAACCACAAATAAATCTTCAGTATTTTGTTCGTATGCAATCATCGAAATTTGATAACTTTTAAAGTAAGCAGGAATAATATTGTCATTATAATTATTCAATTGCTTTTTGGCTGAAATAATTTGTGTTTGCAACGATGCAATGGTTCCTGCCGTTTCATTGATGAGAGATTGTTTTTGAAAATTTATTGCCTTTACAGTATTGTCTAAACTTTTAATTTTATTTTTATACTCGCTTGAAGCCCATGGTACAATTGGAACTGTAACCAAAGCCATTGCCGAGTATAAATTTGGCATCGGCATTACACTGTATGTTTGCATATGAGTAAATGAAACTCCGAAATCAGGCAAGCGTTTCGATTTTTCATATTGTTGCTGAAGTTTTGCAACCTTTATGGAAGCATCAAATTGTTTAACATCGCTTCGTGATGATGTGATTAAAGCAGTGTCCGGATTTTGAATTTCATAGTTATGAGGCAACAAAGTTGTATCAATTTCAAAAGAAAAATTCTTCTCAGTATTCATCAAAGTATTGAGCTCCACATTTTTCATTTTCATATCGCCTTGCAACATTGTTTCCATGTTTCGCAATTCAAATAGATCAGCTTGTGCTTTATAAATATTATTAAGTTTTTCTTTATTGTAGGTATATCTGTTTTGTGCAACTTTTAAAATATAATTGAGCAACGAATCGGTTTGCACAGCCAGATCATATTTCTTTTTTAACACAATCCATTCATAATAATTTTGTTTTGCCATCGCAAACATTTCATTTCGTTTAACTGATTTACCAGTTTGTTCAACCGCTGTCATGCCATGCATAAAATTATAATTGGCTTTTTGTTTTGAAGGATTCGGAATCATTTGTTCGCCTGTAAACATCCACATTCCATCTCTAAAACTTTTGTAAGGTGTTTGCCACGGACCAGTTGAAAAAGTAGGAGGCATCCAGCTTTTGGCCATTTGAGAAGTGTTTTTTAGCGCATGAATTTGCTCATCATACATTTTTAGCATAGGGTGATTATTTTCAATCCTATTCAAGACCGAATCGAGCGTAAGTGTTTGTGCGGTTGTTGAAAAGCAATATGCAATAAGCAATAAGCAATAAGCAAATTTTCGTTTCTCTTTTGCCAATTGCCCTTTGCCAATTGCCCTTTGCCAATTGCTTATTGATAATTGCTTATTTATTTTATTCTTTTTCATTTCCAGCAAGAATTAATTTACCATATTTTTTTAACTCGTAAAGTTTTACCATTTCAAAAACAACGGGTGTAACTACTAAAACATAAATAGTTGAAGAGATCACTCCGCCAATTAATGGAATAGTGATTGGCAACATCACATCGCTTCCTGTGCCGGTTGACCATAGAATCGGAATCAAACCAAAAAGGGAAACAGATACTGTCATCAATTTTGGACGCAAGCGTTGAACAGCTCCATCCATGATATATTTTCGTAGATCTTCTTTTGAAATTGTTTCAGATGAATTGCCTTTATCGGCAACTAATTTTTCCATGTATTCATTCAAATAAATCATCATTAACATCGCAGTTTCAACAGCAACTCCAAACAATGCAATAAACCCAACGGCAACTGCAACTGATAAATTTACACCATAAAAATAAACCATAAATACTCCACCAATAAGTGCAAACGGAACTGTTATCATCGTTAGCAAAGCTTCTTTTAACGATTTATAAGTGAAGTACAACACCATAAAAATGATTAGCAAAACGATAGGCATGATAAGCGATAAAGTTTTTTTTGCTCTGATTTGATTTTCCCATTGACCGCTCCATTCGAGGTTATAACCCTTTGGAAGTTTTGAGAAAAGTTTGTTTAATTTTTGTTGAGCTTCTTCAACCGTGCTTCCTAAATCTCTATCTCTAACATTAAATAAAACTGTTCCGCGTAACATGGCATTTTCAGAATTGATCATTGGCGGACCTTCAGAAATTGCAACATCAGCAACAGCCGAAAGTGGAATAGTTCCATAGTTCATTGTCTTCACCGGAATCTGTTTGATGGCTTCCAAACTATTCCGATAATCCTGAGCGAAACGTGCATTAACAGTAAATCTCTCACGGCCTTCAATAGTTGTGGTTAAGTTCATACCGCCCAAGGCAGTTTCAACATACATGTTTACATCATCCACACTCAAACCATATTTACCTATCTCATCTTTTTTAACAATGATATCAATATACCGACCTCCGGTAATTGGTTCAACATACAGATCTTTGATGCCATTGATTCCCTGCAATTCATTTTTCATTTGAGTAGCAAGTGCATAGATAGAATCAAGATTTTGACCATAAATTTTTAATCCAACATCCGTTCTAATTCCTGTAGAAAGCATATTGATGCGATTAATAATTGGTTGCGTAAAACCATTTACCACACCGGGGATTTGCATTTTTGCATTGAGTTCGTTGATGATATCATCTTTAGTTAATCCACTTCTCCATGCTGATTTTGGTTTCAACAAAATGATAGTTTCGATCATACTGATTGGAGAATTATCAGTTGCAGTATTTGCCTTTCCGGCTTTACCTAAAACATTTTGCACTTCAGGAACCGACTTAATTATTTTATCCTGCACCTGCAAAATTCTTTTCACTTCAGAGTTAGAAACATCAGGAAGTGTTACAGGCATAAATAATATCGACCCTTCATCAAGCGGAGGCATAAACTCAGAACCCATTTTAAACATCATGGCAACTCCTATGATTAGCGCAATGATATTTATCGATAACACAGTTTTTCGCCAGTTTAAACACCACGAAATAATTGGTGAATATATTCTTTCAAGAATTCGTGTTACCGGATTTGCACTTTCGGGTTTTAGTTTTCCTTTCAGAAAAAATGAAATTAAAACCGGAGCTAACGTAATAGCAAGAAAGGCATCGATAAGAAGTATGAAAGTTTTTGTCCATGCAAGCGGATGAAATAATTTCCCTTCAATACCTGTTAACATAAACACAGGAAGAAACGAAGCTATAACCACGATGGTTGAATAAAACACACCGGGACCAACTTGCTTTGATGATTTCTCTATAATTTTTAATCGTTGTTTTTTGTCCACTTTTTTTCAATTGAAAAATGTTCAGAATAACTGCAAAATGATAAATGCAGAATTTTACAGCAGTTCATTTGATTGAACTGCAGCATGAATATTCAATTGAAAATTTTAAAGAAGGAGTAAACTATTAGTTAAATAAACAGGATGTTTTTGCAGAGAAGTGAACCTTAACGGATCAAAATAAACAAAACTGTTTTTTGGTAATGATGATGAAAATAATTCGGATGAAAAAATATTGTTGATGAATAATTTTAATTCAGTGATTTTTGGAGTCGTCACCAATGTTGACGATGCTTTCTGAGAAGTGTTAAGTTTAACCTCTACATGAATTTCTTTGCAACATTTCGAGGATGACATTTTACCGCAAACGCATTTTTGAAGTGGTGCATTTTGCATAGAAACTGTTGAAATCTTATCTCCACAAAAATGCAAATCCATACTAAAGCCAATAGATGGAATCAGGTATAGTATTGTTAAAAATATGACAGCAACTTTTTTCACTTTGAATTTCAAATATAGTAATCTTTTATAATTCCTTAATATGATTTGAATCAGTCAAGATAATGATGCTTAGTTTTATGCGTTTAATTTTGAGTCGTAAGGCTACTATTTACTATGTATAAACAGCGCAGAATTGTTTCTTACTAAATCGAATTTTAAATAACAGATGGTTGGTTCTTAAAAATCAAACACAGTTTATTGTTGATTAAAAATTCCTGTTTTATTTACCTTGCAAGTCGAAACAATTTTATTGAAGTAAAATTTCCTATTCAAAAAACATTGAAAAACTAATCGGTTATAATTCATGAAAATATTTTACACTTTGGTATTCGTACTTTTTGGAGTTTTAGCTTATGCTCAAACTGATATTGAATTAAACAAAATTAAATTAACCGTTGAACAAATTAACAAGGATACTTCCTACACAACCAAGACGCTGAAAAATGAACAGTTTTTAGCAAAAATGACAGATGGAGGCGGACAACTTACGGGGTATTTTAAAAACGGTGAACTGTTAAAAATAATTGAACGTATCGGACTTTCAAGTTGTATAAATATTAACGAATATTATCTTCAAGACAATAAATTGATCTTCATTTATATTCGAGGAAAAGAATTTAAATACATCGACAGCTTATCAACTTTTTATTCGGGTGTGCAAACATTAACAATGGACTGCAGGTTCTTATTCCAGGATGATAAACTATTAAAATCTTTTTTAAATGGTTCAACACGTTGTTCCGGACAACCATCAGATAGTTGGGCGAGAATTTATCAGGACAATTTTTTGCGATATTTAAATTTGCTCACAAAGCGATAATATTTAGAAATGAATAAAACAGCATTCTAAAAATAAGTCCCTCTAAATAAAAATTCAAAACTATTTGCCTTGCTTTTGGTTAGAATAAATATGCGTTTTAAACTTCTAATTATCTTTCTCATCATGAACTCAATAGTGTCGGCACAAAATATTTATTCTTTTACTTTAAAAAATATCGAAGGCGAAGAAACTCACATTTCAAATTATAAAGGGAAAGTGTTGCTTATCGTAAATACAGCATCAGAATGTGGTTTTACACCTCAGTTTAAAGAACTTGAAGAACTTTATCAACTATACAAAGACAAAGGTTTTGAGATTCTTGCATTTCCTTCAAACGACTTTGGAAAACAAGAACCATTAAATGGAAAAGAGATACAAAACTTTTGTACTCTAAATTATAAAACCACTTTTCAAGTTTTTGATAAAGTACATGTAAAAGGAAAAGATGCTGCTCCATTTTATCAATTTTTATCGAGCAAAAATCTAAATGGAAATTTGAGCAGTACACCAAAGTGGAACTTTCATAAATATTTAGTGAATAGAAATGGTGAAGTGGTTGACTATTTTTATAGCACAACAAAACCCACATCAGCAAAAATTAAAAAATCGATTGAGAAATTAATGGGGGGTTGAATTTTACTTTCCGATACAAAA
>CAIUEQ010000374.1 GCA_903898215.1 uncultured Bacteroidota bacterium
CAAATTTTTTTAACTTCAGAATATGTTCCCTGCCTGCCGAAGCAAAGGCTATGAGCGGCAGGCAGGTTTCTAATATTGATAACAGTAGACCCCTTGTTTTATATATGTTTATCAATGTATTAGATTGAAAATTAGAAATTAAAAATGTTATCAATAAAGCCGAAGTGTTGTATAAACGCTTCGGCTTTTTTATTTGTATTAGAAATTTTTTATTTAACAACTATATTTGAACAGTATCAAATACAAAGTTTACTTTAATGAATTTACATTTAAATATTATCCCAGTTAATTTACTCGAAGAGTATAAGAAAACTGTGGTTGATTTGCATTTAACTGATAAGTTCGAAAAGTTGACAGATGCTGAAATATCAACCGATACATTTAGTTTTTACACTTCGGTATCGTCTGTTTTTTCCAGCAAAATAGAGGGTGAGGAAATAGAATTAGACAGTTATATAAAGCACAAAAAATTTGGTATTGAATTTTTACCCGATTATACTAAGAAGATTGATGATTTGTATAATGCCTATACTTTTGCAAAAAATAATGTCCTTAATAAAGAAAACATAACCGAAGCACATAAATTATTGAGCAAACATATTGTGGCAAAACATCAGCAAGGTAAACTGCGTACACAAAATATGTATGTATCAACTCCTGATGGCAGAATTGAATATGTAGCAGCTTCTCCTTATGAGGTTCAAAATGAAATGGAAAAGCTTTATAGTGATATAACAGCATTGTTGAAAAAGGAATTAAAACTTGATGAAGTGTTCTTTTTTGCGGCAATAATTCATTTGGTATTTGTAAAAATACATCCCTGGAATGATGGCAACGGTCGCAGTGCACGGTTAATTGAAAAATGGTTTTTAGCTCAAAAGTTAGGAAAAAAATCTTGGTTTATACAAAGTGAAAAGCAATATTATCACCAACATCAAATTTATTATACTAACATCAGATTGTTGGGGCTAGAATATCAGGAACTTGACTATTCTAAAGCATTGCCATTTTTGCTTATGCTGCCTAGATCTTTAGAAATATAATGTTTTAAAAAAGTTCCAACTGTTGCATAGGAGTTTCTTTTTCTTTCAACTTCTTTCCATAAAATATTTCCATCATTCCAAATTGTTTATCGGTAACACACATAATTCCAATATGTCCCTTTTCGGGCAATAAACTTTTAACACGTTTAATATGTACATCAGCATTTTCTCGACTGCTGCAATGCCTCAGGTAAATAGAGAATTGAAACATTGTAAACCCATCCCTCATAATATTTTTTCGAAAGCGTGCATATATTTTGCGCTCGGTTGCCGTTTCGGTTGGCAAATCAAACAGTACCATTACCCACATAATTCTATATTCGTTTAAGCGGTTCACTTATGGTTTATTGATTGAGTAGGTTTATTGATTTATAGGTTACATTTATATTGGTTACAATTATATTTTGCTAATTGCCCATTGCTTGTTTTTTTATATCCATTTCAGGGAATAAGATTTTTCGTGAGTTGCCTTCAAAGCAATCTACCAAACTTGCAGAGGTGCGTTGTATGCCAACCATTAAAGGGCTGCGTTTACCTTCAATTAATATATCTACTGCCGGTATTTGCAATAACCGGGCTTTAATATCTTTGGTAAGTTCTTCAATATTTTTATCGGTTTTTAAAATATCAAGTACAATCAAATCGGCATAAGGGCGATAGGGTTCCATCATATCATCGGCAAGGCAATAGGCGTTATATTGGTTACGGTGATGTATTCCAAAAGTTGGCAATAAACCTGAGCCAACCAATGAGCGAGCTACAGTTGCTCGTAAAATTGCATATATATAATTGAGTAAATTATTTGGAGGCTCTTCTTCGCGTCCTCTTTTAAAATCAGGAAGTGTTTGAAATAAGTTTTTCCAATAATAAGCTGCTGCTCTAGCTTCATGGTTTTCTATATCTCCCGATTTTACATCATCAGCCCAGTGCAACATATTTTGTATATCAATATTTTGTTGCTGTAATACAGCTGCCTGATTTAATATTTTTGATCGGATGGTTTGTTGCCATAATTGTTTTTTAAGTGGGAGCGAAGCTTCTATTTGAACTTTAAACCTTGCCGATTGAAGTGTATGTGAGGATAGGTTTAACATTAATCCAACGGGGTGATGTGTTTGATTGCATTGAATAAGGGCAATATTGTTTTGAAGCAATTTTGTAATTAAATGTTGGGTAATGGTTATTTGCTGATGGTCGAGTATAACTATTCCAATATCTTCAATAGGAATGGTGTTGCCAACAATTTCATCCAATCCTTTTGATGAAGGAATATTAATAACCAATTGTTCATCTCTGCATTTTAAATAAGCAGGATTTCCGAAGTAAAGAGTTTTCTTTATCATATATCGAAATATTTGGGACTACAATATTTCAACAAATAATTCGGGATATAATAATTTAATAATTCAAGAGGTTGAATGTATTTAGTAAAATTTGAGTCGGATCATTATTGTTTTACAATTTTTTTTATCACAACCGCATCATTTGTTTGAATGCTAATAAAATAAATTCCTGCTTCTAAATTAGATGTAATTATTTCAACATTTTGTTTCGATAGTTGAGTTAAATAATTTATTTGTTTCCCATTTATATCAGTAATCATTACACTTTTGATTTCTTCATTTTGCGATGAAATAATTAATACATTTTGATTTGATGGATTGGGATAAAGCGTAATCTGGTTTAGAAAAGTTGATTCAAAAATACCTGTTGTATTTAAAATATAACTTTTACAAAGTGTATCGTTTGAGTTGTTATTATCTCCTGAAGTTTTAATCCACACACATAATTGATGATTGCCATCATTTAATGCTTGTAAAGGAGTGTTGAAGGTGTAATTATAAGAAGAATTAGGTGCAATATGCATTGATGTTAATGAAAAGTTTACAGTCGATGAACTATCAAATTTGTAATAAACAATAGCTGTATCAATGTTTGTATTTCCATTGTTTTTAATTCGGGCAATTACGGTATTATTTCCTTTTTGTAAACTGAAAGGACTAATAATTGAATCTAATACAAGATCTTTAATTGTAGGTATAGTTATCACCGAATCTTTTATTGCAAGCCATATCGTAGCATTCATAATTAGTCGTTCGTGATTACCTGATGCATCTGTAGTCCATCCATAATATAAGTTATCACCTGTATCTCCGGTCCCATCATCGCAAGGAGAGCTATCTCCAATTGCTGCAACTTTTCCTTTTCCATATCTTGCGTAAGCAGCCAATACACCGGTGTTTCCGAATGATGCTCCAGGAATATAAACCACCCCTTTTACACTTGTATTAATTGATGGATTAATAGTCATCGAAGTTCCGCTGCTCCATAAAACCTGACTCACATTTCCCATCGGTCCGTTCAATATCGAATCATTTGGAAGAGTAGGAATATTTGTTGAATTTGGAGAGATACTTAAAGAGTCGAATAAAATTCCAAATGGATTATATTGAATACCATTATTGGTTAAGAGGTCGTTCCAGATTTTTGGCGAATCATAAGTGTCGTTGTTTCTATCTGACGAAATATGATCAGAGACCATAAATAAACTTCCACCATTTTGCACAAAATTAATGATGGCAGTTTTTTCGGAAGTAGTAAAAAGAATATTTGGTTCACATACAACATACACTTTGTAATTGCTCAGGTCTTGTGCATTTGATGAATTCCCATAAGTTATTAAACCATTGTAGGGAAGGGTTTCAACAGCATATCCTCTTTTAACGCAATCAATTCCCCACGATGACAAAGCTCCTTTCCAATATGTTTCGACAGTAGATGAAGTGATGTTTGATTGAGCAGGAGTAGGGTATCGTTGTGCATTTCCTTCACTACCAGAACCAACTGTTGCATTTGGATTCCAAGTCATATTATTTAAATCTTCATCAATCACCCAATCAGCATTACTTGCAGATTCTGCTTTTGTGGCATCGAATAAAATTTTAACAGTTTGCGCTGATGAAATTTCAGAAATAAAAATAATTAAAAAATAGACAATAGATTTTTTCATGCGATGCAAAGAAAGTATATCATTACTAAGATAAATGTAATACAATGATGAAATCCAGAAAGTAAAAACGCAACCTTTTAAGTTGCGTTTTAATATTTTTTTCTATTTCATCAATTAATGTTATGCTCCACTTAAAGCAGCAGCTCCACCAACAATTTCAGAAATCTCGGTAGTAATTGCAGCCTGACGAACACGGTTGTATTCAACTTTAAGTGCCTTTAATAAATCACCGGCATTATCAGTTGCCTTGTCCATTGATATCATACGTGCTCCATGTTCTGAAGCAGAAGAATCTAACAGCGAACGATAAACTTGAGTTTTTAAAATACGAGGAATTAATTCTTCCAAAATTTCAGCATTGGAAGGTTCAAAAATATAATCGTTTTTCTTCGACTCAGTTTTACCAAAACCTTTTGGGTTGATAGGTAGAAATTGTTCGTTTGTTAAAATTTGTGTAGCGGCATTTTTAAATTGATTGTAAACAATCTCAACCGCTTCATATTTTCCGGATTTATATTCATTCAGAATATAGTTTCCAATAGCAAAACCTGATTCGGCAGAAAGGTGTAAGAAAGTATCTTTAAAATCAAGTACAGTATTAAGATTTGTTTTAGTAAAAAAATCAAATGCTTTTTTTCCTACAGGTAAAACTGTTACACAATTTGCTTCTGCCTGAGATGAATATTTTTCTTTTATAAGATTATTTGTAAGCTTAATAACATTAGCATTAAAAGAACCGCACAAACCTCTATCGGAAGTAATCACAACAAGCAATACATTTTTAACTTCTTTTTTCTGGAAGTAAATTTTTACCGAATCCACGTCAATTGAATCAGCAAGATTTGCTAATATTCCATTCAACTTTGCCGAATAAGGCCTCATCTGGATGATGGCATTTTGCGCTCTTCTCAGTTTTGTAGCACTCACCAACTTCATCGCTTTTGTAATTTGTTGCGTTGAAGTGATAGATGCAATTCGAATTCGTACTTCTTTTAAGTTAGCCATATTTTGAGTTATTGGTTATTGGTTAATGAGTTATTAAGGATTTGAACCTAATAACTCATTAACTTAATAACTCTATTGATATTTTACTGAAAGTTCTTTACAAACAGTTTCCAATTTTGCAGTAACCTCATCGCTAAGATTACCTTTTTTTAGTTCGATCAAAATATCAGGATGTTTGCTTTCTAAAAAATTCAAATATTCTTTTTCAAATTCAACAACTTTGTTAACAGGAACATTTGTTAATAGACCTTTTGATCCAAGATAAATGATTGCAACTTGTTGTTCAACACGAAGTGGAGAGAATTGTCCTTGTTTCAAAATTTCAACGTTACGTGCACCTTTAGCAAGTACACCTTTAGTTGCAGCATCAAGGTCAGAACCAAATTTTGAGAACGCTTCCAACTCGCGGTATTGAGCCTGATCGAGTTTTAATGTTCCGGCAACTTTCTTCATTGATTTTATTTGAGCATTTCCACCCACACGTGATACCGAAATACCTACGTTGATTGCAGGACGAATACCAGAGTTAAATAAATTCGACTCAAGGAATATTTGTCCGTCAGTAATAGAAATTACGTTTGTAGGAATGTATGCAGATACGTCACCGGCTTGTGTTTCGATAATTGGTAAAGCTGTTAATGAACCACCACCTTTTACTAAATGTTTAATAGAAGGAGGAATATCATTCATATCTTGTGCAATAGAATCGGTACCGATAATTTTTGCCGCACGTTCTAGCAAACGAGAGTGAAGATAAAACACATCACCAGGATATGCTTCACGTCCCGGTGGTCTGCGAAGAAGCAATGACACTTCACGATAAGCCACAGCTTGTTTTGAAAGATCATCATAAACGATCAAAGCAGGACGACCGGTATCACGGAAAAATTCACCAATTGAAGCTCCACCCATAGGGGCAAAAAACTGCATTGGAGCAGGATCTGAAGATGTTGCAGAAACAATAACTGTGTATGGCATTGCACCTCTTTCTTCCAATGTTTTCACAACCTGTGCAACAGTAGAAGCTTTTTGTCCGATAGCAACATATATACAGTATACAGGTTTTCCTGCATCATAAAATTCTTTTTGATTAATAATGGTATCGATACATACAGCAGTTTTTCCTGTTTGACGATCACCAATAACTAACTCACGTTGTCCACGACCAATAGGAATCATTGCATCAATAGCTTTGATACCTGTTTGTAAAGGTTCTTTAACAGGCTCGCGATAAATTACTCCGGGAGCTCTACGCTCAAGGGGCATTTCATACAATTCACCAGTAATTGGTCCTTTACCATCAATAGGAACTCCAAGAGTGTTTACTACACGACCAAGTAATCCTTCACCTACTTTAATAGATGCGATTAATCCGGTACGTTTTACAGTATCACCTTCGATAATTGAATTTGAAGATCCTAATAACACAGCTCCAACATTGTCTTCTTCAAGGTTTAATACAACAGCTTGAACGCCATTTGCAAATTCAATTAATTCTCCGGCCTGAACTTTTGTTAATCCGTATATACGTGCAATACCATCACCCACCTGGAGCACGGTACCAACTTCTTCCAACTCAACATCAGATTTGATGTTACTAAGTTGTTCTCTTATAATTGCTGATACTTCATCAGGTCTAATCTCTACCATAATTCAATTATTTTGAAATGTAAGTGTTTAATAAATCTTGTTTAAGTTTATTGAGTTTACCAGAAATGCTGGCATCAAAAAGTTTGTCGTCCATTTGAATCATTAATCCTCCAATAAGTTTTGGATCAACGATTGATTTCAATTCAACTTTTTTACCCATATATTTTTCGATGAATTGCTTAATTTCTTCTTTAAGTTTATCATCAATTGCTTGAGCAGTTTTTACCGTTGCTTGCATGATATTATTGAGAATATTGTATTGCTCAATAAATACTTTTGCAATCACATTCAGATAGAACCCTCTGTTTTTGCGAATAACAATCTCGAAAAAACGGATAGTATCTTTATGCAAATCTTTATCAAATATTTTTTTCAAAATGGCGATTTTATCACCACCAACAATCACCGGGCTTTTTAGCATTGATTCTATTTGATGATTTTGTTTTAGGGTTTTCAAAAAAAACTTCATGTCATTTAAAATAACTTCAAGATTATTTTGTTCAACCGAAAAATCAATCAAAGCTTTTGCGTAGCGGTTTGCAACTCTAGTTTCCGACATCTTTTAGTTTAAGCTAATTGATTTTAAATTTTCATTCACGAAAGCTTCTTGTTGAGTGCGATCTTCCATTTTCTTGCGAAGGATTTTTTCTGCCATATCAACTGAAAGAATTGCAACCTGAGTTTTCAATTCATTCATTGCTCCAATTTTTTGCTTTTCAATTTCCTCTGTTACCGAAGCCATTTTTTTACGAAACTCATCATCGGCACTTTTCTTTGCCTGAGCAATGATTGAGTCTTTTAATTCACTTGCTTCTTTAAGCATCTTATCTCTTTCGATACGAGCTTCCTGAAGAAGTTTTTCGTTACTCGACTTCAATGAATCCATTGCCTTACGAGCGTCTTCTGCAGCATTTAACGCATTGCTAATTGAGTCTTCTCTTTCTTTGATGGAATTCATGATTGGCTTCCATGCATATTTAGAAAGGATAAACAATACAATTCCGAATGTCAATGTCATCCAGAAAAGCAATCCGATTTCGGGTTTTACTAAATCCATTTTTGTTTGATAAAAAGTGTTTGTTTAATTAAATGCAATATAAATACAGAGGCAAAATTTTGCCTCTGTACTTTTTACATATTAATGATTATTTGAAAACGATCAAAAGACATAACACGATAGCGAAGAATACAGCACCTTCAACTAAGGCTGCAGCTACGATCATGTTTGCTCTAAGGTCGCCAGACATTTCTGGTTGGCGTGCCATTGATTCCAAAGCGCTACCACCAATACGTCCAATACCGATACCAGCACCAACTGCTGCTAAACCTGCACCAATACCTGCTCCCATTTTAGCAAAACCCGGATCAGTTGCAACTTGTAAAATAATGTTTAAAAGAGTCATAATTGTTTTTGTTTAGTTGTTATAATTTAATGTTAATTGATTTCAGTTTATAAATATTAATGATGATCTTCTGTGTGATGTTCTTCAACTGCTGCACCAAAATAAAGTGACGACAGTAAAGTGAAAACGTAAGCCTGTAAAAATGCTACCAGCAATTCAAGCATATACATAAATACGCTGAATGATACTGATACAATTGAAACGCCATAGCCAAGACCGGCATTCATTTCTGCGAAAATAAAAATGAGACTTAAAAATCCGAGGATGATAATATGTCCTGCAGTAATATTTGCAAACAAACGAATCATTAATACGATTGGTTTATTTAATGTACCAATAATTTCAATAGGTATCATCATTGGTAACAACCACATTGGCACACCGGGAGGCAATACAATATGTTTCCAATAACCTTTATTTCCATTGTATGAAGTGATCACAAATGTAAATGTGGCAAGTACTAAAGTGATAGCAATATTTCCTGTAACGTTTGCTCCACCCGGCATAAAAGGAATTAAACCAAAAAGGTTATTGATAAAGATGAAAAAGAATATGGTTAAAAGATATGGAAGAAATTTTTCATACTTAGGACCGATAGATGGCTTTACAACTTCATCTCTAAGAAATATGATCAAAGGCTCAACCAATGATTGAATTCCTTTTGGTGCTCTTAACGAATCTTTTTTGTAACGACCTGCTATGCTCAACATGATCCATAACAATGTAAACACTGCAAAAAACATTGATGCAACATTTTTGGTTATAGACAAATCATAAAACGAAGCATCTTGAATTACAGTTCCATCTTCGTTAACAGCAGCAATTTTATTTTCAACAATTTTATATCCTAAATAGGCAGCATGTCCATGTTCAAATCTGCTTGAAGAAAAGAATTTAAATCCTGTAGCATCTTTTATAATAATAGGAAGTGGAATTGATAGGTGACCTGCAATATGCCAATCATGTGCATCGGCAATATGTTCGAGGATCATTTTTCCTGCATCAAGTTTTTCAGATTTATGCTCAGAAACAACTTCTGATTCCGGAGAATGAACAGATGCACTTATTTCAGTTTTTTCTGGAGTTGGTGCTATTTCATTTTTAGGTTCATCGGCATAAGCCATTTTTATGCCTGCATAAGCAACATAAAAAATGATTAAAAAAAATGGGATTAAGTATTTGGTAATCTTACTTTTACTGCGCGTCATTCAGGGTTTTATTTTTTTGAATCGGGGCGCAAGGTAATCACAAGAAAATAAATTTCAAAAGATGTGAATAATAAATACAATAAAAAATAGGCCAGTACAAACGTTAGCTCAAACCCAGTATAGAAAAACAGATAAATAATTAATGGAAAAATCGAAAATATCAATCGGATTCCAATTGCACTATATGTTCTTGTAATAAATGTCTTGTTATTTTTATCAACGGTAGAAGATGTGATTCGAAAAGTAATGTAGGATAATACCAAAAAATAAATCAATGCTGGCCAAATTAAATTGCTGAGATGAATTTTAGTTTGAAGATTTTGAGCAGCAAAAAATATTAATGCAATAATTAAGGTGAGAGAAATTAAGTTTTTTATATAGTTCATAAAAAAGTGTAAAATATTTTATCAAGAAATCCTGGACAGCCTTTTATTAAGGATTTTTTATTTGATTATCGGTATATTTTGAAGGACATTTTAATAATATTTTTGAAGCTTCAAAATGATCGCTTTCCATTTTCCCGATGATCACAATTTTTTCGGAACGTTCAAAATCTTGAGGCTTGGTGCCTCGTAAAATCACTTTGCTTTCCACGCCATTTTGATCAATAAGATAAAAAGAAAAATAATTTGCGTCAATTTTAGGGTCGTAATGTTGTTCTTTTTGTTTGTTCAACATTCCTACAACATGATATTCTCTGTCGGGATTTTTTGTAGCAACGGTAAAGTTCTCATAAGTACTTGCGTCACCATATGTGCTCACAATAGCACCAATTGCAACTGCAATCAAAACAATTAATATAATATGTATTTTTTTCATGTTTGTTTTTAATTAAACCCTTTCCAATAAACCATTGCTCATTGCATATTGCAAATTGCCAATTGACTATTTCTTCTCCTCCAACTTTTTAATTTTTCTGTCAATGCTAATGAGGTAAACTACTATGCCAATAAAAATTACAGCAATTACCATAACAGGAACAAAAAATTTATGAGTATCCTCTGCATTTTCAAGAGTTGCACTCTGTTGCATTTGAAGCAATATATTTAGTAACATCATGATGGGTTAATTTGTTTGTTTTCTAATTTTTTATAGCGGATGGATAAGTCGGCAATCCAAAAACCAATAATGCTCCAACCAATAACAGCAGGATAAAATACCATACGTAACCGACTATCTAAATCGTAAGAGTTGAATCCTGGGTTTCCTCCATTACCGGGATGTAAAGAATCAGTTAAGCGAGGCAGAATAAATACCAGTACACAAAATATAGGAAAACTAAATACATTGTAAACAGCTGATACGCGAGCTCTTTTTTCTTCGTCATCAATTGAACTTCTTAAAACCGAATAGGCAAAATAAATTAACATACCGATAGCAGCACTGTTTAGTTTTGGGTCATTTGTCCAATAAGTTCCCCATGTATTTTTAGCCCAAATCATTCCAGTAATTAAACCCATTATCCCAAACCAAATTCCCGCATTTGCATATGCAGCAGATTTAAGATCACTTTCAGGATTTTGTTTGGATAGAAATTTTATTGCATGAATTACTGAAGCTAGCAATAGTAAAATCATCCCGAACCACATTGGCACGTGGTAAAATAAATTTCTAATGCTTTGCTCTAAAATTGGGAGATCAGGAACGGGCAATAGCAGTCCGCCTATCAATGCATATAACACACAAATTATTCCGAGAATTTTCCACCAACTGATCATGCGGGCAAATTTATTAAATTAACCCAATTTGAGAAGATGAATTTCATCAGTGATAAAATTACAGACAGATTTGAAAATCAAAAATCAATTACGTTTATAAATCAAACGATCGTTATTTTCATTATTTACAGGAGCATGAAATCCGGT
Source organism: uncultured Bacteroidota bacterium (assembly GCA_903898215.1). Classification (GTDB taxonomy): domain Bacteria; phylum Bacteroidota; class Bacteroidia; order UKL13-3; family UKL13-3; genus CAIUEQ01. The sequence goes on from CAIUEQ010000374.1 coordinate 11,185, forward strand.
TTTAGGTTTTTCTTTTTTCTTTAAAGTAAATAAAATAATGGTAGAAATAATTGGTAAAACTAATCCGAATAATAACCACCATCTTGCTTTGTAGCCCTTTTGGTGCGCAAGTTGTGCAGTAGCAAGTGCCATCCCGATAAACACCGGATAGATGATAATCATTTCCATTGAGCGAATATATTTATGTGAATTGGAAATTGAAAGATTAAAAACTTAAATAATGAATAACGAACACTGAATATTGAATGAAGAAGTAAGACACTATTCGTTATTCGATATTTTTTAAATTTATTTTTAAATAAGATTTTCAAAAAACCATTTGTCTGCTTATTTTGCAACACTTTATGAATACAATCGATATAACATTGCCTGACGGTTCAGTTCGTTCGTATGAATTGGGTGTTTCAGGATTAGACATTGCGAAATCCATCAGCGAAGGATTGGCAAGAAACGTATTAGCTGCGAAAGTTAATGGGGAGGTTTGGGATGCAACACGCCCAATCACTAAAGATTCAACTGTACAGTTATTAACTTGGAATGACGCTGAAGGTAAATCCACCATGTGGCATTCATCTGCTCATTTAATGGCAGAAGCTTTGGAGATTTTGTATCCAGGAATAAAATTCGGAATCGGTCCAAACATCGATAATGGGTTTTATTATGATGTGGATTTTGGTGACCAAGAATTTTCATCCGATCATTTTAAAAAAATCGAAGATAAAATATATGAGTTGGCGAAACAGGATAGTTCTTATAAAAGAATTGACGTTTCGAAAGCCGATGCCATAAAATATTTTACAGAAAAAGGTGATGAATACAAACTCGATCTGATTGAAGGGTTGGATGATGGAACCATCACTTTTTATGAGTTGGGAAGTTTCACAGATTTATGTCGTGGTCCGCATATTCCAAATACTGGTTTTGTAAAAGCTGTTAAGTTGATGAGCGTTGCCGGAGCATATTGGAGAGGTGATGAAAAAAGAAAACAACTCACTCGTATTTACGGAATTACTTTCCCTAAACAAAAAGAGTTAACAGAATATTTAACCTTGCTTGAAGAAGCAAAAAAACGTGATCACAGAAAGCTTGGAAAAGAATTAGAATTATTTACTTTTTCAGAAAAAGTTGGCGGAGGTTTACCACTATGGTTACCAAAAGGAACGATGATCCGTGAACGTTTAGAACGTTTTCTTCGTAATGCACAAGTTAAAGCCGGATATTTTCAGGTAATCACTCCGCATATTGGAAAGAAGGAATTGTATGTAACTTCAGGTCATTATGAAAAATATGGCAAAGATTCTTTTCAGCCGATAAAAACTCCTGATAACGATGAAGAGTATTTGTTGAAACCAATGAATTGCCCTCACCATTGCGAGATATATAATTCAAAACCTCGTTCTTATAAAGATCTTCCTTTAAGACTTGCTGAGTTTGGTACAGTGTATCGTTACGAGCAAAGTGGAGAGCTAAATGGATTAACGAGAGTACGAGGATTTACTCAAGATGATGCGCATTTGTTTGTTCGCCCTGATCAATTGTTGGATGAGTTTGAAAAAGTAATTGATCTTGTAATGTATACTTTCAATACTTTAGGTTTTGATAAATTTACTGCTCAAATTTCTTTACGCGATCCTGAAAATAAAACTAAATATATTGGTAGTGATGAAGTTTGGGAAAAAGCTGAATCAGCCATTATCAATGCATCAAAAAATAAAGGGTTACAAACTGTAACGGTTTTAGGTGAAGCAGCTTTTTACGGTCCGAAGCTTGATTTTATGGTGAAGGATGCGCTTGGCAGATCATGGCAATTAGGAACAATTCAGGTTGATTATAATTTACCCGAACGTTTCGAATTGGAATATACCGGATCTGATAATCAAAAACATCGTCCTGTAATGATTCATCGTGCACCATTTGGTTCGATGGAAAGATTTATGGGAGTTTTAATTGAGCATTGTGCCGGCAACTTCCCGCTATGGCTAAGTCCTGAGCAGGTTGCTATCATGCCAATCAGTGATAAGTATCTTGATTACAGTAAAAAAGTTTTTGATTTGCTAAACTTTTCCGATATTCGCGGGCTATTTGACGACAGAAACGAAAAGATCGGGAAGAAAATTCGAGATGCTGAAACCAAAAAAATCCCATTCATGCTCATTATCGGTGAACAAGAAGCGAATGAAGGTACAGTATCTGTAAGAAAGCATGGAGAAGGAGATGTAGGCAAATTTAAAATTGACGATTTTGTCAATTATTTTAAAGAACAATTAACAGTTAAACTATAAAAAAATAATACTTGGCAGCACCAATTAATCCAACAAACAGCGTACGACCTTCGGGTCCGCCAAAACGTCCCTACAATCCAAATTACAGAGGTAGAAGGATTGTAGAAGCAGAACACAAAATCAACAGTTACATTCGAGCTCGTGAAGTTCGTTTAGTAGGAGAAAATGTTGAACCCGGAGTATTTACTATCGGTGATGCATTAAGATTATCTGAAGATTTAGGTTTGGATTTAGTGGAAATTTCGCCAAATGCGGAACCACCTGTTTGTAAAATAATTGATTACAAAAAGTTTTTATACGAACAGAAAAAGAAAAAGAAAGAGCAAAAAGCAAATACAGTAAAGCAAGAAGTAAAAGAAATTCGTTTCGGGCCAAATACTGATGAGCATGATTTTGAATTTAAAGTGAAACATGCTGAAAAATTTCTTGCAGCAGGAGATAAGGTTCGTGCATTTGTTTTGTTTAGAGGTCGTGCAATTGTTTATAAAGAAAGAGGAGAGTTGTTGTTGTTGCAGTTTGCATCAAAACTTCAAGATCTTGGTAAAGTTGAACAACTACCAAAGTTAGAAGGAAAGAAAATGTTTCTGATGATGAGCCCTAAAGGCAAACAAGGAAAATAGAAAAGTAAATTCGTAAATCGTAAATAAATAGAGAAAGCAAATCATGCCGAAAGTAAAAACAAACAGAGCTGCTGCCAAACGTTTTAAAGTTTCTCCTAGTGGGAAAATTAAAAGAGGTAGAGCTTACAAGAGTCATATCCTGACTAAAAAAACAACCAAACAAAAACGTAATCTTACCAAAAGAGTGTTGGTAAGTGATGCGGATATGGGTTTGGTGAAAAACTTATTGGGAATAGGTAAATAACCTTTCCTTTTTGGTTAAAAGTTTAATGATTAATTAACCCGGATAAAAGCCAAAAAAGTACTTTAAATAAAGTCGCTTCAGTCCAAAAAAACTTAAAAAATTATGCCACGTTCAGTCAATTCCGTAGCGTCTCGTAGACGTAGAAAAAAACTCCTTAAATTAGCCAAAGGCTATTGGGGTAAACGTAAAAATGTATTAACAGTTGCAAAACATACAATCGATAAAGGATTGGGTTATGCTTACCGTGACCGTAGAACCAAAAAACGTAACTTCCGTAGTTTGTGGATCATGAGAATAAATGCAGGTGCTCGCCTTTATGGAATGAGTTACTCGCAATTCATTGGTCTTGCCAACAAAAAGAACTTAGGTTTGAACAGGAAAGTATTAGCAGATCTTGCTATGAACAATCCAGAAACATTCAAAGCTGTAGTTGATAAAATAAAATAAATTTACATAAACGATTTACGAATTAAAATCCTTCCCATTTGGGAGGGATTTTTTTGTTATAAGAAATTCTGAACCAGGTGATGAATTTTGTGATTTATTTATATTTTTGAATTGCCTATGACAAACAAAAATGATCTCATTTATCAAATTGCCATTACTCAAATTCCCGGTGTGGGAGATGTTTTAGCAAAAAATCTTATTAGTTATTGTGGCAATGTTGAAGAAGTTTTTAAACAAAAGAAACATAAACTCCTTCGTATTCCAGGAATAGGGGCTAAGGTTGCAGATGCTATTATTCAATTCAAAGATTTCAAAAAAGTTGAAGCAGAAATAAAGTTTATTGAGAAGCATAAGATCAATGCATTTTTTTATCTCGATGAAAATTATCCATCACGACTAAAACAATTTCAAGATGCTCCTTCAATGCTTTACTATTTAGGAAATGCTGATTTGAATAATCAAAAAATTGTTGGTATAGTTGGCACACGAAAATCAACAGACTACGGAAAAGTTTTTTTAGAACAACTCACCAAAGATTTAAAAGAAACAGGCTGTTTGATTTTAAGTGGACTTGCTTTTGGAATCGATATTCAGGCACATAAAGAAGCATTGAAAAATAATTTGCCAACTGTGGGTGTTTTAGCACATGGTCTCGATCGGATCTATCCAGCATCGCATAGCAATACTGCAAAAAAGATGATTGACCAGGGAGGTTTGCTGACAGAGTTTTGCAGCAACACAAATCCCGACAGAGAAAATTTTCCGAAACGAAATCGCATTGTTGCCGGTTTATGTGATGTGCTCGTAGTTGTTGAAACAGCCGAAAAAGGTGGTGCGATGATTACCGCAGAGATTGCAAACTCTTATAATAAAGATGTAATGGCTGTTCCCGGAAGAGTGAAAGATGAATTTTCGATGGGATGTAATAAATTGATAAAATTAAATAAAGCGGCAGTTATTACAAACATTGATGATATGAATTACCTGATGGGATGGGAGCGAGGAAATACAACAAAGCCTAAGCAACAAATTTTACCTGTTGATTTAACGGAGGATGATTTACTCATCATCAATTTTATCAGACAAAAAGCAAAAGCTGGTATTGATGATATTGCATTTAGTTTAAACAAGCAAGCAAGTATTCTTTCACTTAGTCTACTCGATCTTGAGTTTAAAGGTTTGATCAAACAATTGCCGGGAAAATATTTTGAATTAGCTTAGTTTCGTTTCTCAAATGGATTATACAATATTTTATTTCTTTGGGGCAGTTGTGGTTTTATTGCTGTTCTTTTATTTCGTCTCACCCAGATTAAAAATTATCAATTACAGGTCTAATATTATTCGCAGCATCATATTTTTTGGTATGATGAGTTATCTGGCTTACGATTTTTATTCCA
>CAIUEQ010000375.1 GCA_903898215.1 uncultured Bacteroidota bacterium
AAATTTTAATTTTTTGTGCCTTATAAAAACTTTCTCTTTTTTTAAATAAACAACAGTACTCTTCAATTCAACATCCAACACCCTCCTACCCTGCCTGCCAACCAGGGCTATGAGCGGCAGGCAGGCTCCCTTGATAGGGAGGAATACTTTTCGTTTTTCAACAACTTAATATCTGTTATTCACCATCCCTCTTTTCAATAAACTCAATCAAAATCTTCAAAACTAACCTCAATATTTTTAAATGATTTTAAGTCGCTAATTTTATTCTTCGTGACTTATAAAACTTTCCCTTTTTGTGCCTTTGTGTTAAAAAATATCTCGCATCTCACAATCTCACCTCTCAAAATCTCACTTTCTCGCCTCTAAAATAAAATCACCCCTTTATCCCTTTCTTCAATGCATAAATCCTCTCAATAATATCCACCACTTTCAATCCCTCCAAGGCATTTGTAGTAATTCTGGAACGACCTTTTAAAACATCCACAACATTCTCAATAATATAATGATGATTGGCAGCACTTCCTTTATACTGTCCATAATCATTTGGAGGATTTGTTGGTTTTAATTCAGGCATTACGTAATCTTTAATATGGCAATATTCAACTTTATCCATATACTGTCCGCCAACTTTTATGGTACCATTTTTCCCGATAATGGTCATGCTGCTTTCCAAGTTTTTATCCCAAACTGAAGTAGAATAATTCAATGCTCCCATACCACCATTTGTAAATCGAAAATTCACGAATCCCGAATCTTCAAAATCGGTTAAATCGGTATGATTAAAATCTGAAAATTTTGCCTGTATATCTTCAATATCACCAAACACCCAATACATCAGATCAATGAAATGACTGAATTGAGTGAATAAAGTTCCTCCATCTAATTCTTTTGTTCCATGCCAGGCTCCCTGCTGAAGGGTTGGTTCAGCAGTGGAATGCAGGCTTGCCTGCCGTAGGGTTGGTTCAGCAGTGGAATGCAGGCTTGCCTGCTGAAGGGTTGGGTTAGCGAAGGTTTGCAGGCCTGCCTTTTTATAATACCTATCATCTCTATTCCAATAACAATTAACCTGCACCATATAAATTTCTCCAAGCGTTCCATCAGTAACAATTTTTTTCAGCCATTCGCTTGGAGGAGAATACCTATTTTGCATCACACAAAACACATTTTTACTATGATGCAATGCTTTGTAAATTACATTTTCACATTCCATTTTTGAAAGCCCCATTGGTTTTTCGATTACCACGTGGTGACCTGATTCAATTGCTTTCAAAGCCTGCGATGCATGTATTCCATTTGGTGTGGCAATGTTTATTACATCACATTTTATATCGGATGAAATAAATTCTTCAAACGAATTAAAAATTGGCACTTCATCAAAAAGCTTCTTCAAATCGATATGTTTTGCTTCATCAATTTCAATTAAAGCAACAAGTTCTGCCTCATTATTTCTTTTAATCATTTCGGCATGTCTCTTCCCAATATGGCCGGATCCTAAAACTGCAAATTTTATTTTACTCATAATTGATTATTTTTTAAAACCAGCCAACATTCCTATACCGTAGCTAAAATGCATTAGTGGGAAAGTTATTAAATTCAGAAGTTTAATGATCAAACTTTTATTATTGTTAAAGGAGAAATAGAAATCGATGAAGAGGTAAATAATAAATAAAGATAGTACCATATCATACTGAGGCATTGTCAGTATTATTATACAGGAAAAGAATACATACAAAGAAAATAAAGAAGGAACCAAATGTCTTATCTTAACAGATCTTTTGTTCTTTAACAGCACAATAGGTTTAAATAATCCATATTGAAAAAACTGTTTGATAAATGCAGAATAATTTTCCCTGACATAACAAACGACTCTTAACCTTTGTGACATAAATATTTTATAGCCTGCTTGATGAGCACGATAGTGAAAATCATCATCCTGGTTTCTAATCAGCCTGACGTCATAGACTCCTATATTGGAAAAAACTTCTTTTTTATATACGGGAAAAGGAACTGTATCAACAAATTTGTCTTTTGATGATATTCTAAAATCACTATTACCCATTCCAAAAACAGATTCCATACAATAGGCAATACTTTTACCTATAAGTGTTTCTGCATCATTGTTTATTGGTCCGCCAACAACATCACATATTCCACTTTCTAAAATACCGAATGCTTCAGTAAGAAAATGCTTCGGATATATCGCATGAGCGCCCATGATAGATATATATTTTCCCCTGCACCGGGGTATGGTTTCATTAAATCCGTAACTAACATATTTTTTTTTGTTATGAATCAGTACTATTTGATCATTTTTCTTGATAAAATTATTTACAATAGAAACCGTACCATCTGTTGATCCGGCATCAACTACAAAAATTTCAACAGATAATTGTTTTTCTGAGAGGATATTTCTCAGAATAGTATGAATGTATTTTTCTTCATTATAACACGGAATAACAACACTAATATCCAAATCTAAAATATTAAATGATTATAATGAAGTCTGATTATCTGAAATGCTTCTGCAAACTGACACCCTGCTTCCATGCCTCTAAACTGAGCCAGCACTTCAATCCCTTTTAAAGAATACGGATAAGGAAATTCTCTTATCTCATTTGTATAATATGAAAATGCATCTTTCTTCATTTGAATGGTATCTGTGATATCCGCATATAAGTTGGCTTTAAAAGCACTGCCATTCCATGAACTGGTATTGCCAATCTCCATACCCAATATGGAAACCGGTTTATTCTTGGGACGCCCTATAATTTTTGCAGCTTCATTTATTATTCTGTGATCTTTATTCAGATCAGAACCTGTATGTGTAAATATAATATCAAAATCCTTAGAGACAGCAGTAGCCATATTTGAAATCTCCGCTATAGGGTATTTATCAAAATACTGGTCTTCAAGATGAAGATATGCTATATCATCAATTCCAAAAAAGTTACACGCTTTTTGGAAACCACTCAGATTGTTGATTCCTTCCTCACGCGCTCTAATATGTCCATCAGAAGAAAGGATTATCTGTATGTGATGCCCTTTCTTTTTTAAAAGAGGAATCAGTCCTCCAAGTCCCAATGTCTCATCATCGGCATGTGCGATAAATATCAGTATATTCATATTATTTTTATTAAAAAACGTCATTGTCACCCAACATAATTTGCCAGTTATTATATTCCTTAGCAATTACATTTTTAGAGTATATAATAAAATGATTTGAATTGTTTGTTTGCATATAATGCTCATTAGTAAATATTTTGAAGACAGGAGATTCTTCCTGGCAAAAATTCCAAACATTAATTAAATCAGCATTAATGCTAAATGCATAATTTTCAATTGCCCATAAAATCTTCTTTAATTTATTTAATTCATGATAAGAATATTCAACAATATGAACCTTTCTTAATTTAGATATTTCATCGAAATATATTTTTATTACAGCATATCCATCTATTACATTATCTGTCTTTGAAATTACAAACCGGTAATTATTTTTAGGATTATCAGCATAGCGCCATTTTAAAAACGGGTAATTTTTTTGCAGGTTGAAATCAGAGTTTTTATTAAATGAACCAAAATCATAATTACCAAGTTCATTATAATTTTCTGTGACATATGCGTCACATACTTTTATTGTAAAGTCGAGTTTTCTTTTTTCGATAAAATATAAATTTGGCATCACCTGCCACCCTACTTTTAGATGACCTTTTATGGCACTTTCATTAGGAATACCTATTACCAGTTCGTTTGAATGCACAACATTTTCTAAGGCGTATTGCCCAATTTGAGTAAATAATCCCATACCTGAATAAGAAGGACTTGTCATCACATTACAACATAAATAACTGTTCACAAGGATGCTATTAAAATTTGTTATAAACGGACTTAAAGTATATGAAGCAGCGATCTCATTATTTTCAATATTTCTTGCCGTAAATATGTTACTTACCCCAAGAGGATTATCCAAATTATACCATTTAAACCATTCTTTTGTGATGTATGATCTACATCCAAAACATTCAGAATAAAGCTTTAAATATTCAGCACAGAATGATTCGGAGTCAATTGAG
>CAIUEQ010000376.1 GCA_903898215.1 uncultured Bacteroidota bacterium
AGATGAAAAAACGTGTATTATTGTTTTATGCTAACATATCCTGAATGAGAATAGGTTTCGATATCATGGGTGGTGATTTCGCCCCTAAAGAGGCAATTGATGGTGCTATCAGAGCTCATAATGAGTTCAAGCATGGTGAAAGAATTGTACTTATAGGCGATAAAGATCAAGCACTTACTTTAGTTTCAGAATTTGGTGGTAACATAGATGATTTTGATTTTATTCATACATCTGAGGTTATATCAATGGATGAGCACCCCACAAAAGCAATTTCCAAAAAGAAAGACTCAAGTATTTCTGTAGGTTTCAAACTATTAGCATCTAAACAAATTGATGCTTTTGTGAGTGCCGGAAATACTGGGGCTATGCTTGTTGGTGCAATGTTTTCTGTTAAACCGATTGAGGGTGTAATCAGACCAAGCATTACAGCAATTATTCCAAAGCCAGACGGTAAGTTTGGTTTGTTATTAGATGCCGGAGCAAATGCAGACTGTAAACCAGATGTGCTTTGTCAATTTGGTGTTTTGGGATCGTTGATGATGAAATATGTAATGGGTGTTGAAAATCCTAGAGTTGGATTATTAAGTATCGGTGAAGAGAAAGAAAAAGGTAATTTAGTTACTGTTTCTGCTCACCATATTATGGAAGAATCAGGTTCATTTAATTTTATTGGAAATGTTGAAGGCCGCGATTTTTTAAGTGATAAATGTGATGTAATTGTATGTGAAGGGTTCACTGGAAATATTGTACTTAAAACTTTTGAATCAATTTACGATGTTGTGAAATTACGTGGCATTAATGATTCGTACTTCGATTCCTTTAATTATGAAAATTATGGAGGTTCACCAATACTTGGTGTAAACGCTCCAGTTATAATAGGGCATGGTATTTCAAATGCCAATGCTTTTAAAAATATGATTTTTTCGGCAAGGGATGTTGTTAATTCCAAGTTGTGTGAGATCATTCATGAATCATTTCAAAATATCGTTCCACCTGTGCAATAATGAATAAAATTACAGCTGCAATAACCTGCGTAAATGGTTACGTACCCGAAAATGTTTTATCTAACCAAGATCTTGAAAAAATGGTTGATACGAACGATGAATGGATAGTATCACGAACAGGTATAAAAGAGAGAAGGATATTAAATACTCCCGGCCTTGCCACCTCTGATATGGCAGTTGAAGCTGTTAACGGTCTCTTGAAAAAAAGAGGGATAACAGCAGAAGAAATTGAAGTAATTATTTTTGCAACTGTTACCGGTGATATGATTTTTCCTTCAACAGCTTGCATATTAGCCGATAAAATCGGTGCGAAAAACGCTTGGGGATTTGATTTATTGGCAGCTTGCTCAGGATTTTTATTTTCATTGGAAACTGCTGCAAAATTTATTGAATCAGGAAAATACAAGAATGTATTGGTGGTTGGTGCTGATAAAATGTCGGCAATAATTGATTATACTGATAGAAATACCTGTATCATTTTTGGAGATGGAGCTGGATGTGTTTTGCTTGAACCAAATTATGAAGGATTAGGTGTGGTTGATGCTATATTAAAAATTGATGGTCAAGGAAGACATTTTCTTCATCAGAAAGCTGGAGGTTCATTGAAACCGCCAACTCATGAAACCATAGATGCTAAAGAACATTACGTTTATCAGGATGGCAAAAATGTATACAAGTTTGCCGTTAAGGGAATGGCAGAAGTGTCGGCACAAATCATGGAACGTAATCATTTAACCTCTGATGATGTTACTTGGTTGGTTCCACATCAGGCAAATTTGAGAATTATTGACGCAACTGCCGATCGCATGGGGCTTGATAAAAATAAAGTCATGATCAATATTGATCACTTTGGAAATACTACAAACGGAACGTTACCGCTTTGTTTATGGGAATGGGAAAACAAATTAAAGAAAGGCGATAATCTCGTACTTTCAGCATTTGGTGGTGGATTTACATGGGGAGCTGTGTATTTGAAATGGGCCTACGATACCAATATATAGTTTTAAGTTAAAAAAGATTGCAAAGCATTCTAGTTACAAAAAGATAAATTTGACATTACTAATTTTACTATTATGGAATTAAAAGAAATAAAAGAACTGATAAAACTTGTTTCAGAGTCAGGCGTATCGGAAATTGAAGTTGAGAGAGGAGACTTTAAAGTTTCTATTAAAAAGAATTCTGAAAAGACTACGATTGTTCATGCAGCTCCTATAGCTCATAATGCACCTGTCGCATTGCCCGTAAACACAGTAATGCCAAGTGCTAATCAGTTTTCAACTGAAAAAATGGAAGCACAGGTTTCTACACAAGCGGTTAGCAATCTTATCACTATAAAATCACCAATGATAGGTACATTTTATAAAACACCTTCACCTGATAAACCTTCATTTGTAAATATTGGAGATGAAATAAAACCAGGAAAGGTATTATGTATCATTGAAGCGATGAAACTTTTCAATGAAATAGAATCTGAAATTTCAGGAAAGATTGTAAAAGTTTTGGTAGAAAATGCTTCTCCAGTTGAATACGATCAGCCATTATTTTTAGTTGAACCTATGTAAATTGATAATTGATGATGTGTTTATTTGATAAGTGATTATTAAATACATCGTCTAATTAACAAATCATCAAATAAGATTATGTTTAAAAAAATATTAATAGCAAACCGTGGAGAGATTGCTCTACGAATTATTCGTACAGCCAAAGAAATGGGAATTAAAACGGTTGCTGTTTATTCAACAGCCGATAAAGAAAGTCTTCATGTTCGCTTTGCCGATGAGGCAGTTTGTATAGGACCACCACCTTCTGCTCAATCTTATTTGAATATGGCCAGCATTATTGCTGCTGCCGAAATTACTAATTCTGATGCCATCCACCCGGGTTATGGTTTTCTTTCAGAGAATGCAAAATTTTCAGAAATATGCAGAGCTCACGGTATTAAATTTATTGGTGCTTCTCCCGAAATGATCAATGCAATGGGCGATAAAGCAAATGCTAAAGCCACCATGCTAAAATCAGGTGTTCCTGTTGTTCCCGGTTCAGAGGGATTGATAGAAAGTGCCGAAGAAGGAATCAGACTTGCAAAAGATATTGGTTACCCTGTTATTATAAAAGCTACTGCCGGTGGTGGTGGACGAGGGATGAGAATAATTTGGGAGGATGCTGAATTTGAAAAAAATTGGGATAGTGCCAAACAAGAATCTAAAGCTGCCTTTGGTAACGATGGCATATACATGGAGAAATATGTGGAAGAACCTCGTCATATTGAAATTCAATTGGCAGGTGATCAATATGGAAATGTATGTCACCTATCTGAAAGAGATTGCTCTATTCAACGCAGACATCAAAAATTATTAGAAGAATCACCTTCACCTTTTATTACTCCCGAACTTCGTGAGAAAATGGGAGCTGCTGCAATAGCTGGTGCAAAATCAATTAACTACGAAGGTTTAGGAACAATAGAATTTTTGGTTGACAAACACCGCAACTTTTATTTTATGGAAATGAATACACGTATTCAGGTTGAACACCCAGTTACGGAAGAGGTGATTAATTATGATCTTGTAAAAGAACAAATTCTTATAGCAGCAGGAGTTCCAATCAGTGGTAAAAATTATTATCCAACAAAACATGCCATCGAGTGCCGTATCAATGCGGAGGATCCATACAATAATTTCAGACCAACTCCGGGTAAAATTGAATACTTGCACAAACCCGGTGGACATGGAGTAAGAGTTGATACGCATATTTATGCAGGATACACTATTCCATCCAATTACGATTCGATGATTGCTAAAATGATTGTTTGCGCACAAACAAGAGAAGAAGCAATTATTAAAATGGAAAGAGCTTTAGGCGAATTTATTATTGAAGGACCCGGTATTAAAACAACTATTCCTCTTCAAATAAAATTGATGCAAAATGAAGATTTTAAAAGTGGAAATTTTACAACTGCTTTTATGAATACTTTCGATATCAATAAGTAGTTTAAATATGCCTTTCAGCATGGTAAGATGAGCGAACCAAAGGTCCTGATTCTACAAAATTGAATCCCATTTTTTGTCCTTCAACTTTATAAAAATCAAATTCATCAGGTGTTACAAAACGCTCAACAGCCAAATGCATTTTTGTAGGTTGAAGGTATTGTCCTAAAGTAATTACATCGCATCCGTTATTTACTAAATCTTGCATCACTTCCAATACTTCCTCTTTAGTTTCACCAAGTCCGAGCATCACACCGGATTTAGTTCTTCTGCCACGATCTTTTGTTTTTTGTATCTGCTCCAAGCTTCTTTCGTATTTAGCCTGAGGGCGAACTTTGCGGTATAATCTTTTTATTGTTTCCATATTGTGAGAAACAACTTCAGGTTTTTCATCAATCACTTGATACAACAGATCCCAATGTGAAATAAAATCGGGGATAAGTGTTTCCATTGTTGTACCCGGACTAAGTTCTTTAACTTTACGTATGGTTTCTGCCCAAACATAAGCACCTTTATCAGGCAATCCATCACGGTTTACAGAGGTGATCACAGCATGTTTTACGTTCATTAATTTGATAGCCTCGGCAACTCTCATCGGTTCATCTTTATCATACTCACTATTTCGTCCAGTTGCAACTGCGCAAAAAGAACAACTACGTGTGCAGGTATTACCTAGAATCATAAAAGTTGCAGTGCCTTCGCCCCAACACTCGCCCATATTCGGACAGCTTCCACTTTCACATATTGTATGTAATTTATACTCGTCTACGAGTTTTCTAACATTGCGGTAATTTTCTCCAATTGGTAACTTAACTTTTAGCCATGAAGGCTTTTTTATTCTTTGATTATCGAGGGTAGGTAATTCAATCATTCTTATCTATTAGATCCAAAAGTAAATTCTATAAAAAGTTGTGCGAAATAATAATCCCGTGGCACAAAAGCCATTAAAGGCAATGGGTTAAGAAACGTATCGAAAACAACACCTGCTTCAAGGCTTTTAAATTCATCAGGATATGGACCCCATTCAACGGCAACACTAGCTCTACCATATCCTCCAACAGTTAACGACAATTGATCTAATCCGGTTGTAAACGAAGAGTTGCCCATGATAAGTGATTTGTCGGTATGAATAGCCGGATCATATTTTTCGGGAACGGTTATAGAATATGATAATCCTCCACTCGGGTCAGGTATAATTTTTTTTATATCAAGATAAATAGGTTTTAATATCGCTGTAGTAACTCCAACCGAATAATTAAAATGTAAGGAAGCCGCATTTTTATATGGTCTTTCAGTTATGGCAATATTTTGTCCATAACCTGTTCTTAGAAAGAATGCCATATTCAATCGTCCAAACGTGTATTGTCTTGGATTATCGGAAGCACTGCTATAAATCCTTGTTTCTTTTGAGTGCCGTATTCTGGCAAACTCAAAATCAATCATATTATTAACTCGTCCGGTTTTATGCCAGCCATATTTAAAGTTAATTCCTCCTAAGCCGGTGCTGTTAAGGTTCATTCCCCATTGCACACGTTTTAGGTATTGCAATTGAGGTTCAACTATCGCTTCATTTTGTGCGATCAAACGGATCGAAAAAAACAATAGTAACAGAAAAAAATAAGGCCTTTTTTTGATTAGCACTTTACTTATTATTGAATTTCAAAAATAGCTAAAAAATGAATACTTCCGAATTGGTTTATCAAGGAGATTTAAGAACTGTTGCTACTCATGTTTTCTCGGGAACACAAATATTTACTGATGCTCCTCTTGACAATAATGGAAAAGCTCAAAGTTTTTCTCCAACAGATCTTGTTGCAACGGCACTGGCCTCATGCATGGTTACCATTATGGGAATTGAAGCCAATAGATTAAATATTAATTTAGACGACACTAAAATGGTTGTTAAAAAGCATATGGCAATAAACCCAAGGAGGATATCATCGATTGAAATAAAATTTGATATTCCTGAAAGAAATTTAACTCTTGATCAAAAAAGAGTACTCGAAAATCGTGCACTAAATTGTCCGGTAGCAAAAAGTATTCATCCGGATATTCTTCAAGAGATTAGTTTTATTTACAGTTAAAAGACACGAATAATTTTTGTTGGATCTATTTTAAACTTAGGGCAACTTCCCTTGCATGATGTTAATGAAATAAGGGCAATAGAACAGATAGTAATAGCAAATATTTTTTTCATATTAATAATTTTTTACCCTTGCAAAGTAATAAGAAAATATCTAATGAAATATTAAATTCAGATTTAAAATCTTTTATTGATGAATTTCTGGAAAAGGATTTTTTGAAAGTCACCCTTCAGCTGTCAAAAAAATATCCTCAAAATTTTAATTTATTAGCCGAGCAGTTAAAGCTATATAAAAAGGCAAGAGTTAAACTTCCTACGTTTGCAACTTCCTATTGTTTTTTTACGACCAAAAGTTTTGAACAGGCAAGTTCAGAGAAATTGGCAAAATATAAATCGACACTATTTAAAGGAACCAATTTGTTAGATTTATCAGGAGGTTTAGGTGTGGATGATTGGGCTTTCTCTTTTTCGTTTTCGAAAATTATTTCCTTAGATATTGATGAAGAACTTAATCAGATAGTTCGCAAAAATTATGAAAGGTTGCAACTCACAACAATAGAACGTATTGATGCAGATGCAAGTGAATTTATAAAATCACCAGGGATTTATGATTTGATTTATTTGGATGCCGATAGGAGACCTGATTTGAAAAATAAACGTGTTGCAGGTTTGTCTGATTCGGATCCAAATATTCTTCAATTACAAAAAAGGTTGTTCGAATTAACAGATACAATTCTGCTGAAGCTTTCGCCAATGCTTGATATTAGCGCCTTGATTGATCAACTAAAAAATGTTACAGCTATCTATGTTGTTTCTTTGGATAATGAAGTGAAAGAGTTGCTGGCTGTGCTTTCTAAAACAATTCAGAAACCCCAAATTCATGCTGTTAATATCACTGCTGAAAATACTCAAACATTTTCGGCAACTTATGAGCAATTGGTTGAAATGAATTATTCTGATGAGGGTGAGTTTTTCTATGAACCTTCGCTTAGTCTTATTAAATCAGGCATTTCAAAAAACTATGCAACTGCCAATCAGTTGAAAATACTTGCACCAAATTCTTATTTTTTTCTTTCTGATAATCATACAGAAGATTTTTTTGGACGCAGTTTTAAAGTGATAGCCAAAATGGAATTTGGAAAAGTTTTGGTAAAGAAATATTTAACCGAGAAGGGGATTCAAAAAGCAAATATTTCCAAACGGAATTTCCCAATGGAGGTAGATGAATTGAAGAAATTGTTTTTGATAAAAGATGGGGGTGAAGACTATTTGTTTTTTACTCAAAACAATGAAAACAAAAAACTAATATTTCATTGCAGAAAAATAAATTAAGTCCTATTAAGTTTAATAATGATTCTTTTTCCAGCTGCAATCTTATTATTTTTAAGATGATTCCATTTCTTTAACTGGCTTACACTTACATCATACCTATCAGCTATTTCAGCTAATAACTCAGAGTGTTTTACTTTATATAAAATAGTCTTATTAGAGTGCTTTTCAAATTCAATTTGTTTGCCATAAGCAATAAATTTTTTGTCAGAATTTGGTTTGAAACAACTGTCGGATGTTAAATGGATGTACTCAATTACTTTGTCGTAAGGTAGCGTTAATGGAATTTTAGCTGAAGTAAAAGGAATTACCCCTCTGCGTAGTGAAGGATTATAATTTTTTAAATCATCAAGATTCATCTTTAATCCATCTGCCAGTTGATCTAAGGTAAAACGGTTGTCAACATAAACGGTATCAAGATGGTAATTAATAACTACTTCTTCATTAGGGTAGATATTATGTTCAGATGGGTAATTCATCATATATGTTGCCGCAATAAATGCAGGAACATAACCTCTTGTTTCTCTTGGAAGGTATTGTTGAACAGCCCAAAAATTCTTAATCCCACCGGCACGTTTGATAGCTTTATTCACATTTCCGGGACCACAATTATATGAGGCAATAACCAAAAGCCAATCGCC
>CAIUEQ010000377.1 GCA_903898215.1 uncultured Bacteroidota bacterium
AAATATCTTTTCGCATAAAATAAATTTCTTAGCAAATAGGCATTATTCACAGGGTAATCGAAGCGGTCTTTTTGAAATAAGGTTGCATCTTTAAGTTGCGTTTTAATTTTAAGATCACATTTCTCTTTCGATAATTTTCCTTTACTGCATTTATTGATCGAGGAATAAATTTCTTCATTACTAAAAGCAAAGGCAAAATATTTTTTTACACTCGCTCCCGAGTACCATCCACAAAATGAGTTTGCGATCACATCTCCAATTGCTTCTTCAAATTCATAGGGAATTGTTGAGTGAGTATTTGCAATATGCCTGTGCATGGCTTCATGCAGCATGATGAATGCAATTGAAAGGCTATCGTATTCCAATAATCTCTTGCTGATAAATGCACCTGATGTTCCGGCTGTTTGGTAAAGCATCACATCAAATCCTGCTTTTGTAAAACTGTCAGCTTTTATTTTTGCATCATGCGGGTGATTTCCAAAATAGATAAATGCACCATCAGTTACTTTACAAATCGAATCTTTTCGTGAAACATATACATAAGAAAACATGCTATCGTTTTCTGAGTATCGGGTATAAAATTCATCACCAACTTTTAGCTTTAGAGAATCTTTAATAAGGGCACTTACTTTTTTTATAAAGTTTATCTGATGAATGTATTTTGACGAATCACCGGGTAAACTTTGTGAGAAAGCAATAAATGAAAAGAGAGATAAAACAACAACGAGATATTTTTTCATTCAAATGTTTTGCTTAGGCAAACCGAAGCGTTTCCACTTTTAAATAACCCACCTGGATTGAGTTTGGTGATTTTTACTTCTGCTATTTTAATATGATGAATTCGTGAACCTATTGTATCCAAAATATTTTTTGCAACAGTTTCTATCAACTCTTTTGGTTGGTCCATTTCATTTTTTACGATTGAAAAAAGCTGTTCGTAATTCACAACTTCAACCAATCTTTTTAGTGAGGCTTTATCGTCAACTTCTAGTTCAACTGTTGCATCAACAATAAATTTTCCACCTGTTAATTTTTCTTCAGGATATAAACCGTGAAAAGAAAAAAATTCAACCTGATTGATAGATGTTTTATACCTCATTTTTCGCATTTTTAAATCAGCACAAATAACATATTTTCGCCACACTTATTTAAAAATATATGAGCATCGATACAAAAGAAAATTTCACCCGCTCTAACAAGCAAGATCAATACATTCAACCTGATTATTATGTGCTTGACGATTTATTAACCGAAGAGCATAAACTCATTCGTGCAAGTGTTCGCGAGTATGTGAAACGTGAACTTTCTCCCATCATTGAGGATGTTGCACAAAAAGCACAATTCCCTTATCATATCTTAAAACAACTTGGCGATATCGGTGCATTTGGTCCGCAATTGCCTGCCGAATATGGTTGTGGCGGGATGGATTATATCACTTACGGAATTATCATGCAAGAGTTGGAACGGTGCGATTCGGGCATTCGCTCAACCGCATCTGTGCAAGGTTCGTTGGTGATGTATCCTATAACAAAATTTGGTAGCGAAGAACAAAAACATAAATATTTACCCCGTTTGGCTAAAGGCGAAATTATGGGATGCTTCGGATTAACAGAACCTAATCACGGTTCAAATCCGGGTGGCATGACAACAAATTTTAAAGATGCCGGTGATGGAAAAAATGTGATATTGAATGGTGCAAAAATGTGGATTTCGAATTCACCATTTGCTGATATTGCCGTTGTGTGGGCAAAAAACGAACAAGGCATTATTCATGGAATGATCGTGGAACGTGGCATGGAAGGTTTTACAACACCAGAAACACATAACAAGTGGAGCTTACGTACATCAGTTACAGGCGAACTTGTGTTCAATGATGTGAAAGTTCCAAAAGAAAATATTTTCCCAGGAGTTACAGGTTTAAAAGGTCCGTTGACTTGTTTAAATTCTGCTCGTTTCGGAATTGCTTGGGGTGCTTTAGGTGCTGCAATGGATTGTTATGATACCGCTTTACGTTATTCGAAAGAACGTATTCAATTTGGAAGACCTATTGGAGGATTTCAATTGCAACAAAAAAAGTTGGCCGAAATGATTACAGAAATCACCAAAGGACAATTACTCGTTTGGCGACTTGGAGTTTTGATGAATGAAGGCAGAGCAACTCCCGCACAAATTAGTATGGCAAAAAGAAACAATGTGGAGATTGCACAAAACTGCGCACGCAATGCACGTCAAATGCTTGGTGGAATGGGCATCACAGGCGAATACCCAATTATGCGCCACATGATGAATTTAGAATCAGTAGTTACGTATGAAGGAACTCACGATATTCATTTGCTGATTACCGGAATGGATGTTACAGGTGAAAATGCTTTTATGTAAAGTATAAATTTTTAGAATAAAATTATTTTGTAGAGACGTTTCATGAAACGTCTCTACGTATGTTTAAATGAAAAATAATTATCAAATAAAATTTGTAACGGGAAATAAAAATGTTACCGTATTGGTTACATTTTAATATATTTGTTTTTGGAAATGAGAATTATTGCGGTTAAAACCTTAAAAGATGCTTGGATAAAACATGCTTCAGCAAAACAATCTCTGCTGTCATGGTACGAAGAAGTTGAGCAAACACAATGGAAAAATCCTCAGGAATTAAAAGCACAATTCCGAAATGCTTCCGTTATCAACAAAAAAAGAGTTGTTTTCAATATTCACGGAAATGATTTCAGGTTAGTTGTTGATATCGAATATAGGTTGGGAATTGTATTTATTGTTTGGTTCGGAACGCATGATACTTATGATAAAATAGATGTAAAAGAAATAAATTATGTTAAAACCAATTAAAAATAAAGTTCAATATCAGGAGGCACTTGAACGCATTTATAAGTTGATGCAACTTGATTTAAAATCAAATTCAAAACAATCGGATGAACTTGAAATTTTATCTGTTTTAGTAAAATCCTACGAGGAAAAAAAATATCCTGTTGAAAAACCAAATCCGATTGACGCAATAAAATTCAGACTCGAACAACTTGGAATGTCTGATTCAGAATTGTCAAAAATTATAGGATACCGAAGCCGTAAATCCGAAATTCTTTCAGGAAAAAGAAAACTTAGTCTTGATATGATAAGAAAACTTCACGACTTGCTAAACATTCCTGCAGACGTTTTGATTCAGGCATATTGATTTGTATTCACACGATACACTTGATGTAATAAATTAACAAAAAACAAATTGATATAAAATTAATTACTAGTATTAAAAAATAATTTGTAAAGACGTTTCATGAAACGTCTCTAAGTAAGTAAAATGAAAAATATGTATCAGATAAAATTTGGAACAGATGGTTGGCGAGGAATCATTGCCGCAGAATTTACAGTTGAAAATGTAAAACGCGTTGCTCAAGGAACAGCCGCATACATCAAAAAAAATCATGCAAACAATTTGTCAATTGTGCTTGGTCACGATTGCCGTTTTGCCGGTGAATTATTTGTTGAAACCGTTGCACAAGTGATGTGTGCAAATAATATCAAAGTGAAGCTTGCAAAAGATTTTGTTTCAACACCAATGGTAAGTTTAGGTGCCGTAACTTATAAAGCAGCATTGGGTGTGATCATCACTGCCAGTCACAATCCTGCATCGTATAATGGGTATAAATTAAAAGCGCATTATGGCGGACCATCAAATCCAGAAACCATTGATGAAGTTGAGAAAAATATTCCAGAAACAGTTGAGTTGAATTTGAAATCAATTGATGAATTGGTGAAAGAAGGAATGATTGAATATGTTGATTTAGAAACTTTATATGTAAAAGAAGTAGAAAGCAAATTTGATCTTGATGCGATCAGAAATTCTAAAATGAAGTTTGCCTATGATGCGATGTTTGGTGCAGGACAAAATGTGATGAAACGTTTATTTCCAGAGATCACAAAATTGCATTGCGAATACAATCCAAGTTTTAACGGACAAGCTCCTGAGCCTATTCATAAAAATTGAGCTGAGTTTTCAAACCTTATCAAAACCTCCGGAAATATTGATTGTGGTTTGGTTACAGATGGCGATGCAGATAGAATTGGTTTGTACAATAAAAAAGGTGAGTTTGTAGATT
>CAIUEQ010000378.1 GCA_903898215.1 uncultured Bacteroidota bacterium
ATTGGCAATTCTTTATTAAATGAAAAAGGAATTTGTTGTGCTTTGATTTCAAACTTTGAAATGTTGTTGATGGTTAGTTCATCATCGGCACCATAGATAAAAAAATCTTGCTCAGTTTGATTTTGCGTAATGCGGAATTTTGAGTTTACGTATTTCTGCAAATCATAATCGTATCTGTCTAAATGATCAGGAGTGATATTGGTGAGAACTGCTACATCAGCCTTGAACTCATACATGTCATCCAATTGAAAACTGCTGAGCTCAAGAACATAATAATCGTAATTTTTTTCAGCCACTAAACGTGCGAAACTTGTTCCAACATTTCCACCGCATGCAACATTAAAATTTGCTTTTTTTAATAGATGATATGTTAGAAGAGTTGTGGTTGTTTTACCGTTTGTTCCTGTGATACAAATTTTCTTTGCGTTAGTAAATCGCCCGGCAAATTCTATTTCAGAAATTATAGAAATATTTTTTGAACGTAATTTTTTGATGATGTCAACCTTTTCCGGAATGCCAGGACTTTTTATGATTTCATCCGCATTTAAAATCAAATTTTCTGAATGTTGATTTTCTTCAAAAGCAATTGCATGGTCAAGTAATTCTTTCTTGAAATTTTCAGGAATAGCTCCGCTGTCAGACACAAATACATCAAAGCCTTTTTGTTTGGCTAAGATGGCTGCGCCTGTTCCGCTTTCTCCACTTCCTAATATGACAATTCTTTTGTTCATTTTTTTTTCTGCTGGCTTTTGGCCTTTAGCTGTAAGCTTTTTTTTGCCAGTGGCTAGAAGCCAAAAGCTAATTGCATTTTTATCTAATTTTTAAAGTCAATATTGTTGTTACAACTGCCAGCATAATTCCAACGATCCAGAAACGTGTTACAATTTTTGATTCGTGGTATCCGCTTTTTTGATAATGATGATGCAATGGCGACATCTTGAATAATCTATGTTCTTTAGCATATTCAATTCCGTGTTTGCGTTTCTGATATTTGAAATAATACACTTGGAGTATTACAGATAAATTTTCGATCAGAAATATTCCACAGAGAATTGGAATCAATAATTCTTTTCTGATCATCAATGAAAATGAAGCGATAATTCCTCCTAAAGCAAGACTTCCGGTATCGCCCATAAATACTTGAGCAGGGTAGGCGTTGTACCATAAAAATCCAACACATGCTCCAACAAATGCACCTGCAAAAACCATCAGTTCACCAAGGTTTGGGATGTACATGATGTTCAAATAATTTGCCCAAACAATATTTCCGGACACATAGGCAAATAAACCTAGTGTGACACCGATTATGCCTGAAGTTCCTGCAGCTAAACCATCAATTCCATCGGTAATATTTGCACCATTTGAAACTGCTGTGATAATGAAAATCACGACCAATAAATAAATCAGAAAATTGTAATCTTTATAGCTGTTGCCAACAAATCTCATCATGTCGGCATAATCAAATTCAGTATTTTTTAAGAATGGGATTGTTGTTTTTGTTGAGTGTTCATCTTTTACCAACACAAGTTGATTATCGATCATTTGTGTTTGTAAATTATTCTCTTTGATAAACTCTGTTGTTACATCATTGGGTTTATAAATTTCACGTGTTTTTACATTCGTGTTATAATAAAGAGTAGTGGCAACTATAATCCCTAAACCAACTTGTCCGAGCACTTTAAATCTTCCTGCGAGTCCTTCTTTATTTTTTTTGAATACTTTAATATAGTCATCTAAAAAGCCAACAAGTCCAAGCCAGATGGTAGATATTATTATTAAAATGATGTATACATTTTCTAATCTGGCAAACAATAATGTAGGAACCAAAATGGCACTTAGGATAATTAAACCACCCATTGTTGGTGTTCCTTGTTTTTGTTTCTCACCTGCCAAACCAAGGTCTCTAACTGTTTCGGCAACCTGTAGTTTTCTTAGCCATTCAATAAAATATCTACCAAACAACATCGTGATTGCGAGAGATAAAATGATAGACAAAGAAGCGCGGAAGGAGATGTAATGAAACAATCCTGCTCCCGGCAAATTCAGTTTATGATGTAAATATTCGAATAGGTAGTATAACATATTTTCTATTTGATAATTTGATGATTAATTGATTTGCTTATTTCTTTTCGATTAAACTTCATATCTATTTTTTAAATTTCATTTGCTCATTAAATGAAACATTTCTGTTAAAATTTCTTTGTCATCGAAGTGATGTTTCACCCCTTTTATATCTTGATAATCTTCATGACCTTTTCCTGCCAATAAAATGATATCACCTTTTTGCGCTATGCTTACAGCATTTTTTATTGCTTCTTTTCTGTCGCTAACACGCAAAGTTTTTTTGTAATGAATTGGCTTTACACCTTTTTGCATTTCATCTAAAATCATTTCAGGATCTTCATTGCGAGGATTGTCGGAAGTGAAAATTACACGTGTACTTAATTCGCTCGCAACATCTGCCATTACTGGTCTTTTAGCAGCATCTCTATTGCCTCCACAACCAACAATTGTAATGAGTTGTTCATTGCCGGTTCGTATTTCATTGATGGTAGTAAGAATGTTTTTTAATGCATCAGGCGTGTGGGCGTAATCAATAATTCCGATGATGCCATTTGATGAACGGCAATAATCAAAACGTCCTTTCACCGATTCAATTTTGCTGAGATGAGTGATGATATCTAATTTTGATTTGCCACATAAAAATGCCGCACCGTAAACTGCAAGCAAATTGTAAGCATTAAAATTTCCTACTAAACGGAACCATGCTTCATCCTCATTGATATTTAATAACATTCCGTTAAAATCACTCTCAATAATCTTTCCTTTGAAATCAGCCATTGCTTTCAGAGAGTAGGTGTAACGAGTAGCTTTGGTATTCTGCATCATCACCAATCCATTTCTGTCGTCCTTATTTACAAGTGCAAATGCATCCGAATTTGCTTCATCAAATAATTTCTTTTTTGCCTTAATATAATTATCAAATGTGAGGTGGTAATCGAGGTGATCGTGAGTAAGATTTGTAAAAATGATTCCTTCAAAACGCAAACCTTTTACTCTGTTCTGATCTATTGCATGAGAGCTTGCTTCCATAAAACAATACTCACATCCACGTTCAACCATCAGTTCTAATAACTCATTTATTTTTATCGAATCGGGAGTAGTATGAGTTGCAGGAATAATTTCTTCATCAATTTGATTTTGTACTGTTGAAAGTAAACCAACATGATGTCCGAACGAACAAAATAATCTGAACAATAAAGTTGCAACAGTCGTTTTTCCATTCGTTCCTGTTACAGCAATAATTTTTATTTTTTGCGATGGATGATCATAAAATTCAGCAGCAATTAATGCCATCGCTTCAGTTGAATTCTTGACTAATATATACGTAACACTTTCGTCAATTTTGTTTGGCATCACTTCACAAACAATAGCTGCAACACCTTTTGAAATTACCTCATCAATAAAATGATGTCCGTTTGTTTGTGTTCCTTTAATTGCAAAAAACATCGAGCCTTCACCAATTGCTCTCGAATCATAAGTAAGATGTAACACACTTAAATTTTCGTTTCCAAAAACTTTAGCATCTTTAATTTTCTGTATGAGTTGTTTTATGGTTTTCACTAACTTAATTTTAAACTGATCGACATTCCTTTAATACATTTTTGCCCTGGAGTAAGTGATTGTTCTTTTACTTTACCAACTCCTTCTACAAATACTTTTAATCCTGAATTTTCCAGTATATACACCGCATCTTTTAAACCCATTCCTTTTACATCAGGAACTATTTTTTTTTTTGATTTTTGTTGAAACAGTGTCACATATTTTTTGCTGATTTCCACTGTCGACCATTCGCTGCTGTTATCATCGGCACTGTCATTTTTTTCATGCGAGGAAATTCCAAACTTGTTATATACTGTTTTTAAATCGTTGGCATTTCCTGAATGTGCTGTTGGGATTTCAATTTCTTCACTGTTTACTGCGAAGGTTAAATCGCTGTGAAGACTCGTATTACTTGCATAAACTTTATCAGCTATTTCTTTGAAAACAGGTCCTGCAACAGCGGAGCCATAATAAATTCCTTTTGATGGTCCGTTCACCATCACCATACAAGTATATTGTGGGTTGTCGGCTGGAAAATATCCAACAAATGATGCTCTGTATACTTTAACTTTATATCCGCTTCTTCCATCAGCAACTAATGCAGTTCCTGTTTTTCCGGCAACGGTATAATTTGGATTTTTTAAATTTGTTGCTGTTCCATGTTGTACCACACCTTCCATACATGAGCGAAGTTGTTTTAGTGTTGATGGTTTACAAATTTGTTCCACCATCACTTCAGTTTTAAACTCTTTAATAATTTTTCCTGTTTGCGATATTTGATTTACAAAAATTGGCTTCACCATTTTACCATTGTTTGCAACAGCATTATATAAAGTGAGCATTTGCATTGGTGTTACTTTTATTTCGTAACCGATAGACGACCATGGAAGAGTTGTTCCATACCAATCTTTATCTTTACGTTCTTTTATTCGTGGATTTCCTTCACCTGTAATTTGTAATCCGATTGGTTTATTAAGTTTCAGTTTTTTTAAATGCTCTACAAATTCTGAAGGGGAATCTTGATATGCTTGATAAACGGCACTTGAAATGGCCACATTGGAAGATAATTCAAAAGCTTGTTGTAAGTTGATAATACCATGTCCGCCAGCTTCCGAATCGTACATGGTGGCATTAGCGAAATATTGTTTTTTTCCACCTTCGGTATTATATGTATCTGTAAGTTTTGCTTTTCCGTCATCTAATAATGCAAGCAGAGAAGTAAGTTTAAATGTTGAACCGGGTTCAAGACTTTCGCCAACAGCATAATTGTATTGTTCATTATAATTTCCTTCAGAAACTCGAGTAAGATTTGCAATTGCTTTTATCTCTCCGGTTTTTACTTCCATCAAAATTGCGGTTCCCCATTGCGCATCATTTTTTATCAAAGTATTCATCAATGCTTGTTCGGCAACATCCTGAACATTTACATCAATTGTGGTAACAATATCTTTTCCATTTTGGGCATCAATTTGTTCTTCATCATTAATTGGAATCCAAGTTCCTCCAGCAATTCTTTGCATCACTCTTTTTCCCGGTTTTCCGGTTAATTCTTTATCGTAAGCTCCTTCAATACCAACAGGAGCGATGCCGTTAACGCTATATCCAATGGTACGTTCGGCTAAGTAATCAAAAGGTTTTTCTCTACGATCTTTTTCTTCAATGTTTAAGCCACCTTTATATTTCCCCATTCTGAAAATCGGAAATTTTACTACACGTTTCATTTGTGTGTAGCTCACTTTTCTTTTCAGTAAATAATATCTGTCTTCATGTTTGCGAACATTTGTGAGAATTCTTTTATATTCCAATTTTGATCTTCCATCATCAAATTCTTTCGACAACAACAAAGCGAGTGAATCAATATTTTCATCAAAAATTTCGTCATCAGAAAATCCCGGAGAAGCTCCATCAATTCGCAAGTCATAAATAGGAAGTGATGTTGCAAGCAAGCTATAATCGCAAGCAAAAATATTTCCTCTGGAAGGCTCAACAGTTTGAATTGTTGTACTTAAACTATCAGCAAGTTTTGTCCATTTTTTCCCTTCTTTAAATTGGATTTTAAAAAGAAACGCAAGTATGGTAACAGCAAACACACACATAAAAGCATATGCTGTGTAGGTACGAACCATGATTACTTTTCTTACGTTAGTTGCCACTTGATGTAATTTTAAAAGGTGGAGCAGTGAGTTCTTTTATTCCCAGCGTATCAATTTTTTTTGCAATGGATGATTGTTTGCTTTCGCCCATCAGCTCACTTAAAATGCTGATATATTCGGATCTCAGTTCTTTTATTTCCCTATTAAGTTTGTCGGTTTGGCGAATAACTTTTTCTGTATGATGTGCATTCCAAATATGTATCAGCAAAAGCACCACGATGAATAATGCAAACGGGATTTGTTTCATCATCATCTCACGAGAAATGAAAAAATCAAAGTCAGCAACCTTCTGAAAAGTACCAGTGAGCTTTGATGTCTCTTTTGGTTTCTCTTCTACAGGAGTTTCTGTTTCTTCGTTTTCTATGATGATTTTGTTTGCCATTTGTTTGCCTTTAGCTATTTGCTCCCGATAGCTATCGGGATAGCCTTTATTATTTTTTATTCAATTGTTAATTTTCTTATCTACACATCTACACATCTACACATTTTCAAATCATCACATCATCAAATTATCTCATCATCATCTCATCATCACATCATCACATCATCAAATTCTCTCCGCTATTCTCAACTTCGCACTTCTTGATCTTGGATTTAATTTCAATTCATCTTCACTCGGAGTAATTGCTTTTCGAGTAATAGGATTAAATGGACGAATGATATTTCCATAAAAATCCTTTTCTGTTTCACCGTTAAAGTTTCCTGTATTGATAAAATTTTTTACTAGCCTGTCTTCTAATGAATGGTAACTCATTACCACCAATCGTCCTTCCTTTTTTAAAATATCTTTGCTTTGAATAAGCAGTGATTTCAATACTTCCAGCTCTCTGTTCACTTCTATACGTAATGCCTGAAATACCTGACTCCAGAATTTATAGTCTTTGAATTTTGGAGCAAATTTTTCGAGAGCATTTTTTAAATCGATAACAGTCTCGATTTTTTTTTGCGTACGTGCACTTATAATTTGTTTAGCAATTTTTCTGGAATTGTTC
>CAIUEQ010000379.1 GCA_903898215.1 uncultured Bacteroidota bacterium
AAATCTTTTCAATGATGATATCTGCCATTAATCGACTATGTCTTCCATTACCATTTGAGAAACAATGTATACTTACAATTCGGTGCTTGAATCTAATAGCAATTTCATCTGGAGAGTATGTATTATTTTCTATCCAAAAAATTGCATCATTCAATAAGGTTATTAATTCTGTTGCTATTTGCCATCTATCAACTCCAATATTTTTATTGGTATGTCGGAATTCGCCAGCCCATGTCCATATGCCATTGTACATGCGTTTATGTAGGTCTTTTATGAATGCCTCTTTAAAAATATCCTGATATTTAAAATTCCGCATTAACGACCACTTTAACGCTTGTTCGATATTATGTTGTTCAAACTCATCTAACTCAGCCCTTGATGCAATAGTAGGAATCAGCAATCCATCAATTTCATTTTCATCTAATGGCGTTTGACCATTAATATAAGTTAGTTTTAATCCCATAAAATTTTAGGTATCTCTTTTTTAATTTCTTCAGTACGTTCTTTAATTGCGTTATCAATTCTTTTTTTCGTGTTTTCTTGGTCTTCCAATTTCATTGTATTTGAAGTACGAAGTACAATTTTACTAGCTAGATCTTTAGCTTTTCTTTCGATTAAAGCATCCAATGAACCATCGTTTGGTATAAAACCGTAAACCAATTGCATGTCTAAAACTCTGGCAATTTCCTTTAACGATTTGATGGTAATAGATCCATTTTTTTCTCTTTTTTCTATATCCTGTATTCCTTGCTTAGTTACAGATAATTTTTTACCCAATTGTAGCATCGACATACCTAAAGAATTACGAATGGCTTTTATCCATCCAGTAGGAGGAATTACGACTTGGTTTAAAGAAGCGAATGCCAGCATCTTATTATTTAGATGCTCTAATTGTAGTAATTTATTTTTCATAAAGTAAAGCTATTAATTGACTTTAGTAGCACAAAAGTAAAGTTAATACTTGACTAATGCAACTATAAAGTAAAGTGATAACTTGTCTTTTTAAGTTAAAAATTCAAATTGTATTTATCTTTTTACCATGGTATAACTCAGGATTATCTATGTAATCACACAGATCAACGTAATTGAGATATTCGCTAATTAAGTTCGAAGTATCCTTCGGTTTCATAACTGAAACATAAAAGTCGACATTTTTGTCGGCTTTTTTTATTTCACCATTTTTGCAATCCTTTTGTTGTGAGTTCCTAATTATTTATCAGTCAAAAGAATTCAAAAAATTATCACCTTCATAAAATTCTTTTTTAATCAAAAAGAAATAATCAGATAATTTATCAGAAACTTGCAAGCTTAATGCGAACGCAAAGTTTAAAACTTTTATGAAGAAGAAAATTGAAATACTTGCACCGGCAAAAAATTTAATTCAGGGTATGGCTGCCATTAACAGTGGGGCTGATGCATTGTATATCGGTGCGCCACAATTTGGTGCACGTACCAATGCTCAAAACTCTATTGAAGATATTGAGGCATTGGTAAAATATGCCCATTTATTTAAAGGGCAAGTGTATGTTGTGGTAAATACAATTCTATATGATAACGAATTGGAAACTTGTCGCAAATTGATTTGGGAACTTTATGAAATAGGAGTGGATGCACTCATTATTCAGGACATGGGCATCATGGAAATGGATTTGCCTCCAATAGTTTTACATGCAAGTACACAAGCTAACAATCGTGATGCTGATAAAATTAAATTTTTGGCAGATGCTGGAATTAAGCGTGTGGTATTGGCGCGTGAATTAAATTTACATCAAATCAAAGAAATAAGTACAGCTTCGGATGTTGAATTAGAGTTTTTTGTTACGGGTGCTTTATGCGTTTCTTTCAGCGGAAATTGTTACATGAGCGTTGCCAATGGAGAGCGAAGTGCAAACCGAGGTTCATGTGCTCAAAATTGTCGATTGCCGTATAACTTAATTGATGGTAATGGCGATACGCTCATTAAAAATAGTCACTTACTTTCTATCAAAGATTTTGATGTATCTGATCAACTTCCCGAATTAATTGAAGCGGGAGTAACTTCATTTAAAATTGAAGGTCGATTAAAGGATATCGTTTATGTTAAAAACAATGTTGCTTTCCTCAGAAATAATTTAGATGCTTTTTTAAATGGCAACGAAAAGTATACGAAAGCTTCTTCAGGAAAATGCACTTATGCTTTTGATTCGGCACTAAACAAAAGTTTTAATCGTGGTTATACCGACTATTTTTTGAATGAAAGAAAAAGTACAATTGGTTCATGGGAAAGTCCAAAATCAAAAGGACAATACATTGGAAAATTGATTAAAACTATTGGGAATGCTTATGAAATTGAAAATGGAAATTTGCTGAATAATGGCGATGGACTTTTCTTTATCAATGAAAATAACGAAGCCGATGGAATCTATGTGAACAGTGTTGAAAACAGAATGGCATATCCAAATGTATTGAAAGAGATTGCTCCCGGAACTGAAATTTATCGCAACAACGATGCTGCATTTATCAAAATTGTGGAACGAGAAGATAGTGCTGTTCGAAAAATAAACACAACCTTGTTGCTTACTGAAAACGAATCAGGTTTCGAGTTGGTTGCCACTGATGAAGATGGTTATATCAGTAAAGTGAATTTGGTTCACCCAAAGGAAAGAACAAAAAATAATCAGCCTATTGAAGATAATATCAGAGTACAACTTGCTAAAACAGGTTTCACACCATACACCGCAAACCAAATAACGATACAGTTTTCTGAAAACTGGTTTCTTCCCATCTCAAAAATTAATGAAATGCGGAGAACCGTTTATGAGCAATTAAGTGAAATACGAATTAGTTCATACAAGAGAGTTGAACGACAAACGAAAAAAACATCTCATCCTTATCCTGTTTCTGAACTTGATTTTACCTACAATGTTTCCAATAGTTTAGCCCGCAAATTTTATGAGCGACACGGTGTTACTCAAATTGAAAAAGCATTTGAATTACAATGGGACCCCGGAAAATCCCGAGTTATGACAACCAAATATTGTATCAAATATGAATTAGGAAAATGTCCGAAATACCACAAGGATACCAGAGATTCAACTTTAAAAGAACCTTTAGTTTTGAAACAAGGTGAATTGGAATACAAATTAAAGTTTAATTGTAAACCATGCGAAATGGAAATTTGGGAAAAGGATGCAGAGTTTGAAATTGAAGAAGAAACTTATTAATCTTAATTAGTTATCATCACTTTTATCAGTAAAGAATTTTACCACGTAGTGGTAATCTGTTTGTAGAAAATAGAATATATAAAATATCGGCTCCGTAGGAGTCACCTGATAAAATAACAGGTCGCACCTAACGGTGCTAATTATCATTTATATCATCACATTACAGACAGGATGCTCCTTTGGAGCATAATTAAGGGTTTCAATGAATAATAAAATCGCATAAATATCCATCAACTTGGGAAAATAATTATTGGTTATGATGTTTAAAAGTATCTTTATTTCGATAACTAAATTGAGTTTATTATTGCTCAATTTATGAGTGAACAAACATTTTTATCAATTATAGCCAATCAACTTGGAATTCAATTTAAACAAGTAATAGCCACTATTAAATTATTAAACGAAGGTGGATCTGTTCCCTTTATAGCCCGCTATAGAAAAGAGTTAACAGATGCACTTGATGAAGTTAAAATTGAAAATATCAGGTTGCTGAATATTAAATTTACGGATTTAGAAAAGCGTAAAATTTCAATTATCGAAACGATAAATGAGCAAGGTAAATTAACAGTTCAATTACAAAATAGCATTAACGAATGTTGGGATTCAAATTTATTGGAAGATATTTATTTACCCTATAAACCTAAGCGCAAAACAAAGGCAAGTATCGCCCGCGAAAAAGGTTTAGAACCTCTTGCAATTTGGTTGTTAAATGAAAATAATAATAGTCCTGAAGTGGAAGCTTCCAGATATTTAAAGAATGGTGTAAAAAATGAAGACGAAGCATTACAAGGTGCCAGAGATATTATAGCCGATATGATAAATGAAGATACAAAGGCTCGTACTATCATCAGAAATCAATTTGAAAAACATGCTGTTGTTACTACCAAAGTATCTAAAGGAAAAGAAACTGAAGGAAGTAAATACAGTGATTATTTTAAATATAATGAACCATTAAATAAATGTCCATCTCATCGTTTGTTGGCAGTATTTAGAGGTGAAGAAGAAGGGTTTTTAAAACTTAACATTGAGCCTGATTCAGAAATTGCCATTCAAAAATTGGGATATATTTTTATCAAACGGAATAACGATAGTAGTGCCCAAATTGAATTAGCAATAAAAGATTCTTATAATAGATTGCTCTCTCCCTCCATGGAAAATGAGTTCAGGAATTTAGCCAAAACCAGGGCCGATGAAGAAGCCATAAAAGTTTTTGCCGAAAATTTAAGTCAATTATTATTATCAGCACCATTGGGCAGTAAGCGAATTTTGGCTATCGATCCGGGCTTTAGATCGGGATGTAAAGTTGTTTGTTTAAATGAAGAAGGAAAACTTTTAATTGATGATATTATTTATCCTCACGAACCACAAAGAGATAAGCAAAATGCAATTTCAAAAATTACTTTTTTAGCCGAAAAATATAAAATTGAAGCCATTGCAATTGGCAACGGAACAGCCGGACGAGAAACAGAAGATTTGATTAAAAGTATTTCATTTAAAAATCCGATTGAGATTTTTATGGTCAACGAAAATGGTGCTTCAATTTATTCTGCAAGCGATGTTGCTCGTGAAGAATTTCCTGATAAAGATTTAACTGTTCGAGGTTCAGTTTCCATCGGACGCAGACTTGCAGATCCTCTAGCTGAATTAGTAAAAATAGATGCAAAGTCAATAGGAGTAGGACAGTACCAACACGATGTGGATCAAACAAAATTAAAACAAAGTTTAGATGTGGTGGTACAAAGATGCGTAAATCAAGTAGGGGTAAATTTAAATACTGCCAGTAAAAGTTTACTTACTTATGTATCCGGATTAAGTGAGCAAACCGCTCAAAATATTATTAATTTCAGAAATGAGAATGGAGCTTTTACCTCTCGAAATCAATTGAAAAAAATCCCACGCTTGGGTGGAAAAACTTTTGAACAATGTGCTGCTTTTTTAAGAATACCCAATGCAATAAATGTATTAGACAATAGCGCTGTTCATCCTGAAAGTTATCCAATCGTTGAGAAAATGGCTAAGCAAAATAATTGTTTAGTGAACGATTTGATAAGCAATGAAGCTATCAGAAAAAATATCAAACCCGAAAATTTTATTACTGAAACTGCAGGATTATTAACCATTAACGATATCATCAAAGAATTGGCAAAACCCGGTCGTGATCCTCGTGAAAAATTAAAAGCATTCAGCTTTTCAGATATAAAAAAACCTGAAGAATTATATCCGGGAATGATTTTACCCGGCATTGTTACCAACATCACAAAGTTTGGGTGTTTTGTTGATATTGGTGTAAAACAAGATGGAATGGTTCACGTTTCGCAAATGGCCGATAGATTTATCAGCGACCCTAATCAAGTTGTGAAATTACAGCAACAGGTGCAAGTAAAAGTTTTGGAAGTTGATTTGATAAGAAAACGAATTGCATTAAGCATGAAAGGTTTTTAGTTGACCAATATCGTATAGTTAAATAATCTTTCCTTGTTTGGCAATATTCAAATTATTAGTTTTACAATCATGAATGATCAGGAGCCAAAACGTGTAAGACGTGTTCGATATAGTGGCACACATCCAAAATCTTTTAAAGAAAAATACAAAGAACTTCAGCCCGAACAATATTCGGAAGATGTTGCTAAGGTTATTGAACAGGGTCGTACTCCGGCAGGCATGCATCGTTCAATTTGTGTGAATGAAATAATGGAATTTCTGAAAATAGTTCCCGGTCAAATCGGACTTGATGCCACACTTGGATATGGTGGCCATAGTTTAGAGATGATCAAACAGTTAATTCCCGGTGGTCGATTATATGCTATTGATGTTGATCCTTTTGAATTACCCCGAACCCGTGATCGTTTGGCATCATTTGGATATGGACCTGATATTGTTGTGATAAAGAAAATGAATTTTTCCGGAATCGATCAAATTGCTATAGAAGCCGGACCATTAAATTTTGTACTTGCCGATCTTGGTGTTTCATCCATGCAAATTGATAATCCTGAAAGAGGATTTTCATTTAAGATAGAAGGACCTTTAGACTTAAGGCTTAATCCTAAAAGCGGTAAATCAGCAGCCACACTTTTAAAAACAATATCACAGATTGAATTGGAAGAAATTTTAATCGTTAATGCTGATGAACCAAATGCCGAGATTATTTCAAGTGCCATCGTATCCAAAATTTCAAATGGTGGTATCATTGCTACAACATCTCAATTGCAAGAAACTATTGTTGAAGCATTAGAAGCTTTACCTTATTTTATGAGTAAAGAAGATATCAAGAAAACTTGTCAAAGATGTTTTCAAGCGTTACGTATTGAAGTGAATGATGAGTTTGGTGTATTGGACAAATTTCTTGAAAAACTTCCTGATGCACTTGCTTCGGGTGGGAGAGTAGCAATACTTTCATTTCATTCAGGTGAAGATAGACGTGTTAAAAAATCCTTTCAAAATTTATCTCGTGAAGGAATTTATTCTGATATAGCTCCTGAGCCGATTCGTGCGTCAGCTCAAGAATGTAATACCAATCCACGTGCACGTTCTGCTAAATTTCGTTGGGCAATAAAAGCATAATTTATTTTTCGAAAAACGCATTCGAGTTGCAATGAATCTCTAAAATGAGCATTCGCATTTGAATCATTTTGCAATACATTTTCTTGCAAAAAAAAACAGCCACGCTATTAACGTGGCTGCAGTTTTTATAGTTGACAATTTTATTATTTGATGATATTTATTTTTTGAGTGAATGTTTTACCTGCACCTTCTACTTTCACAATATACATTCCTTCATTAATTCCAGTCATATCAATATCAATTGATTTGTTAGTTCCACTCACAGAAATTTCTTTCACTAATGAACCAATAATTGAATACACTTTTATTGTTTGAATAGCTGAACCATTTTCAACATCAATCGTAAATTTACCATTACTAGGGTTTGGATAGATCTTGATTTTTCCTGAATTGTTTACCGAATTAATTCCCATAAACATATCTTCAACTACTACAGTTCTTCTAACTTGATTTGCAATATTTCCTGAAGGGTCTGTTACATTAAATGACACATAATATACACCTGGAAGATCGTTTTTCACTTTAGAGAAATCAGCATTTTTTAATCCCATTAAAGCAGCTTCTGTCCAGTAGTTATCACTAATTGTAATTCCTGGGTCAACATATGCTTTATATCTCTGTAGGATATAAGGATTTTCGCCAAGTAAAGAAATTACAGGAGCAATTCTATCAACAACACGAACTGTTCTTGTTAAAGAAGTTTTGTTATTTGAAGGATCCGTCATTGTATAGGTTATTGAATATGTTCCGGTTTTTGTCATATCCACATTTGAAGAAGTTGATAGAACTAAGCTTCCGTATGGATAATAACTGCTACTGCAATTTACACTTGGGTCAGTGAATACTGTATTTACATCTACAGTCATATCTGATGCACCATTTAAAGTACAAGTAGGCAAAATAGTATTATCAATTTTTACAACCAACCTGAAAGTGTTTGCCTGATTTCCAGAACCGTCAGTTGTGTTAAATAATAAGGTATAATATCCTTTTACATTTACATTGATAGTTCCTGTTTGAGCTAAAGTCAAATTAGTCCAGTAATTATCAGTTGCTGTTACAACATTTTGTGCAACGAATGCAGTTCCAATTTGGTAACGAACAGTATCAGTTCCGGTTCTTCCGTAAACGATACTTGATATTACAGGTTTAGTCGTATCAACAACAATTACAGTTCTTGTTTTAGAAGCGATAAATCCAAATGCATCGGTGATGATATAAGTTACAGGGTATGTACCCAAAACATTTGTATTTACAGTTCCTGAGATAGCAACCAGGTTACTGATATTTC
>CAIUEQ010000380.1 GCA_903898215.1 uncultured Bacteroidota bacterium
ACAGTTTCACCCTCATTTTGCTGCGCCAACTCTTTTAATCGATTGATAATAACTTTATGTGCAGCATGAACACCATCAAATGTTCCTTGAGTAACAATAGCGTTTTTTATTTTAGGAAGATCTTGTATGCTGCGGTATACTTTCATTTTGATATTTGCATCGAATTTACAAAATCTTCTACATCTGTTGCATCTTCAATTTTAAATTCTCCGATACGTGTGCGGCATAATGAATTAAGATATGCTCCGCTGTTTAATGCTTTACCAAAATCAAATGCAATGCTTCTAATATAAGTTCCCTTGCTGCAAACTATTCTAAAATAAACCAAAGGCATTTCAATTTTTGTGATTTCAAATTCTCTGATAAATATTTTGCGCAGATCGTGTATTATTTCTTCTCCTGCACGGGCTGCTTCATAAGATTTCTTGCCATCTTTTTTTATTGCCGAATACATCGGGGGCATTTGTTCAAGCTCTCCGGTGAATTTTTTTGCAATAGTTAAAATGTCATTTTCTGTGATATGAGAAGTTTCAAATATGGCATCAATTTCAGTTTCATTATCATAAGAAGGACGAGTAGCACCAAGAAAAAAACTTCCGGTATATTCTTTTTCCATCCCCATATAACTTTCAATATTTTTTGTTTCTTTTCCGGCACAAATAATTAATAGTCCGGTTGCCAAAGGATCGAGAGTACCGGCATGACCAACTTTTGGTCTGTATTTTCTGCCTTCAAATAATTCAGGATTGTGATGACGAAGGTATTTGATAATGGCATAACGCATTTTATTTACCGCATCAAAAGATGTCCATTCAAGTGGTTTGTTAATGAGAATGACTAAGCCTTTTTGAATGTCGAAATGCATTTGAATAAAAGAGTTTGATGTTAGAGGTTTGATGTTTGTTCGGAACGTTATCTAAACAAAATTCAATTCCCCAAAATCATTTTATCGAATAATTAATGTAATCAGAATTGCTGTTCCTAAAATAATTCTATACCAACCAAATAGTTTGAAACCATTTTTTTGTAAGTAGGTGATAAAAAATTTCACGGCAAACAATGCTACAAAAAATGATACTACTGCACCAATTCCAAGTGTGGTCATGTTGTCAACTTTTATTACTTCAGGATTGCTTTTATACACATCATAAAAACTTTTTACCGATGCGGCAAACATTGTAGGAACAGCTAAAAAGAAAGAAAATTCGGCAGCAAGACTGCGGGTTAATTTCTGACTCATACCACCGATGATTGTTGCTGCGCTTCTACTTAATCCAGGAAATACAATTGATAAAACCTGAAAACATCCGATAATAAAAGCTGTTTTGTTGGAGATTTTTTCTTCTTCGTTTATTGTGTTGTTCTTAAAAAAATTGTCGATGAATAATAGAACAACTCCGCCAACCAACATTACACAAGCGATAAAAATCAAGTTTGATAATGCAGCATCAATATATTTTTTAAACAGTGCTCCAAATAATAATGCCGGAACAACCGCAATGGCAAGTTTGATATAAAAGCTAAAATGTTTAATGTCGATAAATTTTTTCCAGTATAGAACTACCACAGATAATATTGCTGCAAGCTGAATAACCACTTCATATAAATCGGTAAATGGAGAGTTTTCTAATCCTAAAAATGGATTTGCAAATTTCATATGAGCTGTACTCGAAATTGGCAGAAACTCAGTGATGCCTTCAATGATGGCAAGAAAAATGGATTGGATGAATGTCATGTTTAGCTGTTAGCTTTCAGCCTTTAGCTGTTAGCAGATTTTAGTTATTTTTAGCAAGTAAGGCTAGTAGCCAGAAGCTAATAGCTAGAGGTAATTTTAGTCTTTAGGATTGCGCATGATGGCGAAAAATTCTATGATAAAACCAATCACAACTACAATAGGAGCAATGGTTAGTTTGGTTGTGCTGAAAATGTCTTCAGTTCCGGCCATAAGCGTAAATCCGATGATCAATACAACTACACCGGCAATCATCAGCATATAGTTTTCTTTGTTGAAAGCAAAAGTGTGAATTTCTTTTGGTGCTGTAATTTTCTCAGCAGTTTTTTTAGGTGTATTTTTTTTGTCAGACATTTTTTTATTTATTAATAAAGGTCATCAATTTTTAGTTTCAGATAATGATTTGTTGAAATCAAACTGCTGATCATGCTTATGATGATACCTGCAATAATAATCACAACAAACAATATTGCAAACTGGGTGGTATTATAAAGTAAATTTATTTGATCGATCCAAAATGGTAACGCATACAATAAACCTGATAATAGCAAACATGCGATGATTCCTCCGTAAAGCCCGTGCAGTAATGATTTAATAACAAAAGGTTTGATAATAAAACCATGTGTTGCGCCAACCATTTGCATGCTTTTAATGAGGAATCTTCGAGCATAAAGATTTAAACGAATGGTATTATTAATTAGTGTAACAGCTATCAACAAGAATAAAATGCTGATGGAAATTAAAATCGATCCGATAGTTTTTGTGTTTTCGTTAATTTCTTCAAGAATTGATTTTTGATAGATCACATCCTGCACTTCTTTGTTTTTTTTGATCTCAGCTTCTATTGCTTTTAACTTTTCGGTGTTTGCGTATTTTGATTTTAAAAATAATTCAACTGAAGGAAGTAATGGATTAAAGCCAATAAAACTTACAAAATCCTGACCTATTTCTTTTGTAAATTGTTTTGCTGCCTCATCTTTACTTACATATGTGGCTTGCTTGGCATATTCGCTTGTTTCAATTTGTTTGTGAACTCTTGCAATGTCGGCCTCGCTTGTATTGCTGTTAAAGAAAACGGTAAGTTGAAAATTTTCGCGAATATGATTTGAAAGAGTTTTTCCATTGATAAGAATTACCCCAAACAAACCCATCATAAAAAGTACCAGAGCGATACTGATGATTGATGCCAAATATGAAACCTTACGTCTTTTTTGAATTTTACCTTCTTGAGCTTCCACTTTATTGTTATTTATGCGAACGAAAATAAGAATAAACTTTTAACCAAAATATCAAGATGCTCACTAAAAAATGTGGGAAACTTAAATCTTAAAAAATGTTGCCAGCCGATTCACAAAAAAATTAGTATCAAATTTCTTAGCTTGTTGTAATCCTTTTTCAATCGTCACTTTTCTTTTTTCTTCATCAGAAATGGCCTCTCTCATCTTTTCACAAAGGTCGGCAGCATCACCAAATTTAAAATACAAAACAGCATCTCCACCAACTTCTGTTAATGAAGAAGTGTTTGCTGCAACTACAGGAACGGCACTTCTTAAAGCTTCCAGAATAGGAATTCCGAAACCTTCAAATTCTGAGGCATAAACAAATGTATTCGATAGTTGAAAAATTATCGGCAAATCATGTTGTTCTATTTGAGATAAAAAGATCACTCTCTCGTTCAAATTATTTTTATCCAAAAACTCCTGAAGTTGTTTTACATATTCTGTTTGTCGGCCGATGAAAACAAGTTTTAAATTTTTAGTATTCAACCGATGAAAGGCTTTTAAAACTGTAAGTTGATCTTTACGTTTTTCAATTGTGCCAACACATAAAATAAAACGCTCGGGCAAGGCATACTTTTTTAAGATTTCAGATTTTAAATTTTCATCAGCAAATACCGAAAATTTCTCATCACAATTTTGATAAACCACTTCAATTTTTGATTCGTCAGTTTTGAAATAATGAATGATGTCGTTTTTTGTTTGAGTGCTGGCAGCTATTATCAGGTCAGCTTTTTCGCAAGCATAACTAAATTTTTTTGTGTAAATATATCTGTCGATATTATTATAATAATCGGGATAGCGAAGGAAAATTAAATCGTGAATCGATACAATTTTTTTGCCTTTAAATTTTTCTATTCCAACAGGCAATTCATTGCTTAATCCAAAGAAAATATCAAGTTGCAATTCGTTGCACATTTCGGCAATTGAATAAGTTCTCCAAAGTGCAGGAAAAGTTTTCCCTAAAATACTTTCGGGAGA
>CAIUEQ010000381.1 GCA_903898215.1 uncultured Bacteroidota bacterium
CTCCTATGGAGCAAAAAACAATAATGGTGAAACAATTATTGTGGTAAATTGAAAAATCAGAACGAAAAAACCCCTTAGGGATGAATTGTTTGTAGAAAATAATTTGTAAAATAACCGAAGCAAAAAAGTCCCGAAGGGACGACCTGTTTGTAGAAAATTAATAATAATAAAACACGAAGCCCCATCGGGGCGACCTGTAAATTGACAAAAGACAAATGAAAAGATTCTTAAATATACGGTTGCTCTATTTCATCATTTTATTTTTTGTATTCCATTTTGCATCAGCACAAAAAACTATTCATATTCAAACCGCAACAGGAATAAGTTATTTGTCGGATGACATAACAATTAATCAAACGAAAGAAAAAGCATTGGAAGAAGCCAAAAAAGATGCGTTGCGAAAAGCTGGAGTTGCCGAGCATATAAGCGAAAGCAATGTGTTGTATTCGCTATCGCAGGAAAAAGATTTCAAACAATTTTTCAATTCTATATCAACCATTGAAATAAGCGGAGCGATTACAAAAACAGAAAATATCCGTTATGAAAAAAAAGTTGACAGAGCTACCGAAAAAGAATTTATGGAAGCAACGATTGATGCGGAAGTGATTAAGTATGAAAAAAAATCAGACCCAAGTTTTGATTTTGAAGAGACCGGAATAATTGGAAAATACAAAGAGAATGAACATATCAACTTTTCATTGAAAACTTCGGCTGATGGTTATTTAAAAATTTTTGTGATAAAAGATAAAACTGCTGATTTAATTTATCCGAATAAATATGAAAAAGAAGTTTTGATTAATAAAGATAAAGTGCTGCAATTCCCCACCAACTATGGCATTGAATATGGTTTCGAAAATATCACACAAAATGAATCACAATTAGTTTTGATAGTTTTTACAAAGAAGAGCATTCCTTTTTTTAAAGAAATTAATTACGAAAATATAATCAGTTGGATTTATTCAATCAGTCCCGATGAACGAAGGATAAAGTCTTTTCAAATAATGGTGTCAAAAAAGTAGAGACGTTGCATGCAACGTCTCTAAAGGTTTTCCCATTTTTTGAAAACTGTTAAACTTTTTCTATCTCTTACTATAATTCGGTGCTTCCTTGGTAATTGTTACGTCATGTGCATGGCTCTCTTTTCCTCCGGCACCCGTGATTTTAATGAATTTTGCTTTTTGTAATTCCTTAATATCTTTCGATCCTGTATATCCCATTCCCGCTCTTAATCCACCAACAAACTGATAAGTTACTTCCGATAAATTTCCTTTAAATGGAACAATTCCAACAATTCCTTCAGGAACTAATTTTGCGATTTCATCTTCTGTATCTTGGAAATATCTGTCTTTCGAACCTTCTTTCATGGCTTCAATTGAACCCATTCCGCGATATGATTTGAATTTTCTTCCTTCATAAATAATAGTTTCTCCAGGTGATTCTTCCACTCCGGCAAAAATCGACCCCGACATTACACTGCTTGCACCCGCTGCAATCGCTTTTACAATATCGCCACTGTATCTAATTCCTCCATCTGCAATAATTGGCACTCCACTTTTTGCAATCGCTCTAGCAGCTTCATAAACAGCTGTGAGTTGTGGCACTCCAATTCCTGCAATAATTCTGGTTGTACATATCGAACCGGGACCAACACCAACTTTAACTCCGTCAACACCCGCTGCCACCAATGCTTTTGCTCCTTCACCTGTTGCCACATTTCCTGCGATAATATCAACATCACCAAACATTTTTCGCATTCTTTTTATTTCATTCAACACTCCTTGTGAATGTCCATGAGCTGTGTCAATAATTACTACATCAACACCAGCTGCTACCAATGCCGAAATCCTGTCGGAAGTATCGGGAGTAACTCCAACTGCAGCGCCAACTAAAAGCCTGCCATGTTTGTCTTTACAAGCATTTGGATGTGCTTTAACTTTTAAAATATCTTTATAAGTAATGAGTCCTTTTAGCTTTCCTTTTTTGTCAACTACCGGAAGTTTTTCAATTTTATATTTCTGTAAAATAGACTCTGCTTTTTTTAGATCAGTTCCTTCGGGAGCAGTGATAAGATTTTCTTTAGTCATCACTTCGCTCACTTTTTTACTTAGAATTTTTTCAAAACGTAAATCGCGATTGGTTAAAATTCCTACCAGCTTATGGTCATCATTAATAATAGGAATTCCTCCGATTTTATTTTCTTGCATCAACTTCAACGCTTCTCTTAAAGTAGCGTTAACCGATAAAGTAATTGGATCGAGGATCATTCCACTTTCACTTCTTTTCACCTTGCGAACCTTTTCAGCTTGCTGATCGATGCTCATGTTTTTATGCAAGATTCCTATTCCACCTTCTTGAGCAAGAGCAATAGCAAGGCGTGATTCTGTAACAGTATCCATCGCAGCCGAAAGAATCGGAATGTTGATGCGAATATTACGTGTAAGTTGTGTTGAAGTGTTTACTTCTCTTGGAAGAATTTGAGAGTAAGCCGGAAGAACCAAAACATCATCGTAGGTTAAACCCTCTCCGTAAAATTTTTCAGTGTATTTTAACATGGCAAATAATTAGTTTCTATTATTTGCGGTGCAAATCTATTGCAAACTATCGTTTTTAAAAAATTAAGTTTACAATTCATCTAAAAGCCTTGCCAATTCACGGTCTTTATCGGTAACCCTATTTCCTGCATCATGCGTTTGCAGCAAAACATGAACAGTATTATAGGAATTTGTCCATGCGGGATGGTGGTCTAATTTTTCGATTTCAAAGGATGCTTTTATCATCCATGTTATTGCATCTCCAAAAGTTTCAAAAGTAAAAGTCTTTTGAAGGGTGTTGTTTTTTTCTATCCAGGTATACATGTTATCTGGCATTAAACTTTA
This sequence comes from uncultured Bacteroidota bacterium, assembly GCA_903898215.1. Lineage (GTDB taxonomy): Bacteria > Bacteroidota > Bacteroidia > UKL13-3 > UKL13-3 > CAIUEQ01. The sequence goes on from CAIUEQ010000381.1 coordinate 2,877, forward strand.
TCAATAAATTGAATGAACTCGTCAAGAGATTTGATGAGCAAAACATTTGAGGGGAACACAACATCTCCATTCATAAATTGCTTGCCCGATAAAAGCACTTTGGCATCTTTCCAATTATCTACAAG
>CAIUEQ010000382.1 GCA_903898215.1 uncultured Bacteroidota bacterium
AAAACACAAACGTGATTCCTCGCGCACAACATAGTTAATTAACTTGTCTAGCGTGTTTTCTTTTTACGTTTGTATTTTTGTGTCTATTGTTTGTTAAAATTAATAATTTTGCAAAGATATGAGCGTGTTTCGCTCGTGCCAATAATTAGGTGGTGTCCTCACCACCATGCTTAGAAAAATTAAACAAAAGAGATGAGGATGTTAGGGGATATTGTGTGTAATATTATAGTATATTTGTTGGAGGAAAATTGATGTGTTGTGGCGGGACGCCACAGGATAATAAACACGAGCGAAACACCCTCGCGCTTGCGGGGATACAATTTGAAAGCCATTCACAACTTACAGAAGGAGCGTTTGTTGGAGAGCCTGATGTTTATCAATAAGTCAAAGATACAATTTGAAAGCCATTCACAACTGGTTTTTATGGGTTTCTTTGCATTTGGTTGATGTTTATCAATAAGCCCCGCAGGCGCGAGCGAGTTTCGCTCGTGCCAATAATTAGGTGGTGTCCTCACCACCATGCTTAGAAAAATTAACCCAGCTGGGCGTAGAGTCCCTTACGTTCTGTTTAGCCGCCTCCCTTCCGAAATGAATATTTTATTAGTTTTGTCTTTATAAAAAAAAGTAGGAAACCTTAACATCAATCAGATATATTGGGTCATAACAACCGGTTTTTATTGCCAAATAAATTATGCGAAGGATAAAAATAAATAATCATAAGATAGCCATCCTGGTGGATGGGGAAAACATCAATTGCAAATATATTGACAGCATCCTGGAACTGCTTGGTTATTTTGGCAATGTTACCATACGCAGGGTATATGGCAACTTCAATAGTCCATTTATGAAAAACTGGAAAGCAAAACTGGTTACCTTTGAGATGAAAGAAGTGCAACCCGATACTACGGGCAAAAATTCTACCGATTGGGAACTGGGCCTGGATGCCACCGAAGTGCTGCGCCACAACCATTCGATTGACTGCTACTGCATAGCTTCAGGCGACAGCGATTTTCTGCCGCTTGTTCATTTTCTTAAAAAACATGGGAAAACGGTTATAGGGGTGGGTAATAAATATTCCACTTCGCGCGGGGCACCAAAAGAATGGGACGATTTTTATTATATAGAACACATTCCTTTTTTTCTTAAAAAATGGAAAAAAGCTGCAGCAGCCAAAGCTGCTAAGCCAACCCCGGAAGAGCCTGTAAAGGTGGTTAGACCAAAAATAAAATCCCCGAATAAAATAGGAATTAAAGTGGTGGACAAGATAGACCTGACCGGAAGAGTGACAGGAAGAAGAAAAGAAAAAATAAAATTGAGCTATGAAGAACAACTGGCTAAATTGTTATTGGATTTTCCGCTCAAACCCGGTGTGGATTATGATGCCATCATGGAAGCATTTAAAAGAGTAGTTGATCAAGAAACAGGTCTTGCTAAACTATCAACAGTCCGCAAGAATCTTAAAAAGAACAACATCTTTTTTACTGTCAAAAATTTTTCGGACAGTATTAAGGCAATGGCATTAAGGTTTGAAATAGTTGCACACCCTACTAGGAAAGGAACGTTTATCAAACTCAGAGAAAATAAACAATAGCCGCATCTTATTTCTCCCACAGGCGCGAGCGTGTTTCGCTCGTCCCCCCCTCGCCCTCGTTTGTAACGAGGGCGGTTGAGAAATGCGTTTTTAACGCATATTTCCCCTCCCCCCTAATTAAACATTAAAAAATTATTGAGTTCGGTAAAGCAAACAAGAACAAAACAGGTTTTTATTTGTGGAGTAAATTTGCACCTTTCCTAAAATAAAATCTCAACCAAACGAAGAAAAACTTTTTTTATCTTTGCATTAAATATTTAATAAAAGGAATAATGTAAAACATAACCCCATGTTGGTTCCCTCAATGACAGATGAAGAAATTCGGAAAGAAATTGAAAAAGACTTTCCTATTCTATACCGCAAATCGCTGTATGTGGCAGCTGAAATTAAGAAGCAGA
>CAIUEQ010000383.1 GCA_903898215.1 uncultured Bacteroidota bacterium
TCACCCGTTGTTTTTTCTTTAATCACAGACATCGTTCTGCAATTCTGTTGAACTTGTTGTTTTGTCAAACTAGTATATGATGCTTTAATAGCATCATTTTTATCAACAATTTCAATATCATTATACATAGTAAAACTATGCAAACGAAGTGTTTTAAACGCTTTATAAAACGTCGTATCATTTTTTACTCGTTCTATAAATAAATTGACATCAAATCCTTTTCTAACTTCTTTTATCATAACATCATCAAAGGTTATTCCTTGATAAATTTTGTCGGTAGTTAGTTGTGCATTCGCCTCGTCTGAAAAAAATAAAAGACATACAACCATTATTACAGGCAGATACTGTAATTTTAATTTATAATTTTTCAAACATGAGAAAAAAACGTTTTCTTTTAGCAATTTCATTGATTTTTTTTATGAGTATACAATAAGATCAAACTAAGGTCGTTTTAGAGGTATGAAAAATATAAACCTCTAAATAAGCCTATGGCAAAAATATACACTGACGATCTAATTAGATTTATTTATCACGAGACCACTTCTGAAGAAAGCAACGATATCAGCGTTGCACTTTTAAGCAACAGTTATTTAATGGCAGAGTTTGAATTGTTGAATGAAACCATCACTCAACTTGATTCAATCAGCATGAATCCGCATCCAACTTCTATTAAAATTATTATGGAAGAATCAAGGAAGCAATCTGCTGAATTTGCACATTAAAAGTGATTAAATAATGAATATCGAACATTGAATGATGAATAAAGAAGTATGCTTTTACTTCGATATTGGACATTCAATATTTATTATTCGATATTTTTTTAATTCAATTTCTTGAGGACCTTACGTTTTATTTTTTACCACAAAGAGCACAAAGTAATCTCCTTGCGAACTTTGCGTTTTATTTTCTTAGCGAGCTTTGCGTTTTATTTTTTACCACAAAGAGCTCAAAGTCTTTCACGAAATTCACAAAGTAAAAGTGATTAATATTCATTTAATTTGAAACAACGTCAAACAAATGATAGCATCCGAAAAAATCAAACAAATAGCAAAGGGAATTCATTCAACTATTATTGCCAATAGAAGACATTTGCATCAGCATCCTGAACTTTCATTTCACGAATTTGAAACACAAAAATTTGTAGAGCAACAACTCAAATCAATTGGTATCACTGATTTTGAGAGAGTGGCAAATACCGGTATCGTTGCATTAATCAAAGGAAAAAATCCAACAAAAAAAGTTGTTGCGCTTCGTGGCGATATGGATGCATTGCCAATCACCGAAGAAAATAAAACAGATTATACTTCACAAAATATTGGTGTGATGCATGCCTGCGGACATGATGTTCACACAAGTTCATTGCTTGGAGCTGCGGCAATTCTTTTTCAATTGAAAGAGGAATTTGAAGGAACGATAAAATTAATTTTTCAGCCTGGAGAAGAAAAGTTACCGGGTGGAGCTTCTTTGATGATCAAAGAAAATGTACTTAAAAATCCTACAGTAAATAATATTTTCGGACAACATGTGATGCCTTTTTTACCGGTTGGTAAAGTTGGTTTTCGTCCTGGATTATACATGGCTTCAACAGATGAGTTGTATGTGAAAGTGATTGGCAAAGGCGGACACGGAGCAATGCCTCATTTAAATATTGATCCGGTTTTGATATCGGCACATATCATTACTTCGTTGCAACAAATTGTGAGCAGAAATGCCAATCCAATTATTCCTTCGGTTTTATCTTTTGGAAAAGTAATTGCCAATGGTGCAACAAACGTAATTCCAAATGAAGTTTATATGGAAGGAACTTTCCGCACATTGGATGAAAAATGGAGAGCAGAAGCGCATACAAAAATGAAACGCATGGCGGAAATGATAGCTGAAAGCATGGGAGGAATATGTGAGTTTGAAATTAGAAAAGGTTATCCATTTTTAAAAAATGATAGTGCTTTAACTGAGCGAGCAAAAAATTATGCCGTTGAATATTTAGGAAAAGAAAATGTTGTTGACCTTGATATTTGGATGGCTGCTGAAGATTTTTCTTATTTCTCTCAAGAGTTGCCTGCATGTTTTTATCGTTTAGGAACACGCAATGAAGAACGTGGAATTACATCATCCGTTCACACACCAACTTTTGATATTGATGAAAACGCTTTAGAAATTGGTGCCGGTTTGATGGCATGGATTGCGGTGAATGAACTTACTTCATAAATTTATACAACTAAGTTTCATTTTGCTTTGACTTATAAAAAACGCAATGCTATGAAAACTAATTTTTTTTTCATTTTCATTTTATCAATTTTTACTTCTCAAATAAAAGCACAAACTGCTTTAACAGGTTTTGCTCTACCTGATGGAACAGTTAATGATCATCGGTTTAAAGGTGATATGAAAATAGATCCATCTGGAAATATTTGGATTGCTTTTAGTGCCGGATTAATTTCTGGTAAAATTACTGTTTTTTCCATTGGACTAGCAAAATTTAATGGTTCAACTTGGTCAACTTACAATACATCAAATTCAGTTTTGCCAACAAATTATTTAACATCATTGGAATTTAATGGAAACGATTTATGGATAGGAACAAAGAAAGGGTTAGTTATGAAAAGAGATTTAATATGGTCAATTTATAACACTTCAAACTCAGGAATTATAAGTGACTCGATAAATGATGTGAAGGTTAAAAATGGAACAGTTTGGATTGCTACTGATAATGGGATTTCAAAATTTAATGGGATAACTTGGACAAACTACAATAAAAGTAATTCTACCCTGTTAAGTGATAAAGTAAATACAATTGATGCAGATAATAATGGAAATATTTGGTGCGCAACTTCTGTTGGTTTATCAAAATTATATAATGGAGTTTTTACAAATTATACTTCAGCAAACTCTGGTTTATTAAATGATAATATTAATACTGTTTTTGTTGATACAAAAGGAAATGTTTGGATTGCTGGAGATGGAGCTAAAGCGACAACTTCCGACTTAGATTATATTGGCATTTATAAAATTGTAAATGGTGTGATAAAACCTTTACAAGATATAATAGATTATTGTTCTCAAAAATATCTACCAACTTCAAATACTACAATATATAATCGAAATATCTTTTCATCAGATGCAAATGGAAATGTATTTATTCAAGGTTCAGAAGCAGGATTTAATACATCACAATTTGCAACAATTTTAGGAATCAGTTCACAGAAAATAAATTCGTTTGGTTTAAGGCAATTTGATTTACTATACCAACCTTATGGAGTATTTATATTACCGGATAATTCTGGAAATTTTTGGTTTGCAGGTAACAATGGTTTTTATAATTCACAACCTAATTCCCACGAAGACAGTTTATATAAATTCAATCCAACAAAATATGTTGCAAAACCATACGGAGCATATTTTGGAGGCGCTGAAAAAGTTGAATATCTCGACATAAATAAAGTAAGCACACCAATATTAACCAGAGGTGATATGTTTTGGGATTTATCGAAAGCAGGATATGAAGTTCCAAAAGGTTCATGTACAAAAGCGATTTTTGCATCAGCTTTATGGATAGGAGGAATTGTTAACGGCAACTTGAAAATTGCAGCACAAACCTATCGTCAAAGCGGAAATGATTATAATCAAGGACCACTTTCAATTGGCTATGCTTCTACTGATTCAGCAACATCAGCATCTTATGTTAAGATTTGGAAAATAACCAAATGGCAAATTGATATTTTTAAAGCAAATTATTCTAATCCTAACTATCAAATACCAAATGATATATTAACATGGCCTGCACATGGCGATACTACAAAAGGTCAAGCTTGGAATCTCGCACCATTTATAAATGTTGGTGGATTACCAAATAAATATGAACCACTGCTTGGTGATTATCCACTAATAAAAGGTGACCAAATGTTGTACTGGATTTTTAATGATCAACAACTTCATTCAGAAACAAGTGGTTCTCCTCTTGGTGTTGAAGTTCATGCATCGGCTTATGCTTTTAAATGTGATAATGTAAATGATAATGATTCGAACACTGCAATTAATTACACAACTTTTTTTCATTACGATATTTTTAACAGAACCAATTCAATTATTGATAGTTTAAAAGTTGGAATGTGGACAGATGTTGATTTAGGTCGATATGATGATGATTATATTGGTTGCAATCCAAAAGAAAGTTATGGATACGTTTATAACGGGAATTCTGTTGATTCAAGCTGGATGGGTTATGGGGCAAATCCACCTGCATTGGCAATTGTTCAATTAAGAGGCACAACAAATTCTTCAGGTGTAAATCTAGGCATGAAAAATTTTATGTATTACAATAATGATTGGAGTACTCAAGGCAATCCACAAAATCCAAATCATTATTGGAACTATTTAAACAGCCGATGGAAAGATGGTTCCTTAGTTACTTATGGTGGAAATGGAAAAGGTGGTGTTGATACAACAACGTATATGTTTCCAGGTGGTGATAATTTAACAGGAGGTCCAAGTTGGACAGAAATAACAGCAGGAAACATATCAGGTGATAGAAGGTTTTTGATGGCAACAGGCCCGGTAACTTTACCTTCTGGAGCAATGCAATCGGTTGATTATGCAATTGTATATTCTCGAACAAGTTCAGCTTCTATTCCTGTTTTACCAAAATTAGAAAGTGATGTAAAACGTGTAAAAAATTGGTTTAATACAAATTCATTTCCATCATGTTTAAGTTTGAATGGGATAAATGAATTGCATACAAATGCAAATCAGAAGCTCATTGTTTATCCTAATCCTGCA
>CAIUEQ010000384.1 GCA_903898215.1 uncultured Bacteroidota bacterium
CTGTAAAAACAGAAAATTTAACACAATCGTTTAATCTCGATACCACGAAATTAAAATCAGGAGAAGTTTTTTATCAATGTGAAATGCATGCAGATGTTAATTCTGAAAAACCTGGAATTTGTCCAAAATGTGAAATGGACTTATCCGAATTGAAGAAAAATTAAATCAATATGCAATGTTCAACTTGCAATAGACAATAAGCAATAAGCAAAATGTTTTACTTGGATATTTGCCAATTGCGCTTTGCTAATTGCCAATTAAATTTATAGTCATGGTAGAAAAAATAATTTCATTCTCATTAAGAAACAGATTATCAGTTTTGCTAATTGCTTTTTGCCTTTTGGTTTGGGGTATTTTTGAGATGCGCAATAATCCGGTTGATGCTATTCCCGATTTATCCGAAAATCAGGTGATTGTTTTTACCGAATGGATGGGACGTAGTCCGCAGGTAATCGAAGACCAAATTACTTATCCTCTTGTTGCAAATTTTCAAGGCATTCCAAAACTTAAAAATATTCGTGGTGCATCAATGTTCGGGATGAGTTTTGTGTATCTGGTGTTTGAGGATAATGTTGATATTTATTGGGCAAGAACACGAGTTGCTGAGCGATTAAATTTCGCTCAAAAACTTTTACCTCAAGGGATTTCTCCAACCTTAGGACCTGATGGGACAGGTGTTGGACATATTTTTTGGTATACCCTTGATGCAAAAGGTTATGATCTTGGTGAGCAACGTGCACTTCAGGATTGGTATGTGAAATTTGCTTTACAAACAGTAAAAGGTGTGAGTGAGGTTGCTTCATTTGGAGGATTTCAAAAACAATATCAGGCAATCATTGATCCCGTGAAATTGAATTATTATAACCTATCGATGGAAGATGTTTTGAAAGCAGTAAAAGCAAATAATAATGATGTAGGAGGACGTAAGTTTGAGATGAGTGATAAGTCGTATATTGTTCGTGGCTTGGGTTATATCAAATCTATTCCTGAGATCGAAAATATTCCTTTGAGTACTTCCAATAATGTTCCGATTAGAATAAAAGATGTTGGAACAGTTCAAATGGGCGGAGATATTAGATACGGAATTTTTGATGAGAATGGTGAAGGAGAAAAAGTTGGTGGAATTGTGGTGATGCGCTATGGCGAAAATGCTGATGCGGTGATTCATGATTTAAAAGCAAAAATGGAAGAAGTAGAAAAAGGATTACCTGAAGGGGTGAAATTTAAAATTGCCTACGATAGAAGTGGATTAATTGAAGAAGCGATAAGTTCGGTGAAGAAAACTTTGTTCGAAGTTCTTATAAGCGTTTCATTAATTGTGTTGATATTTCTTTTTCATTGGCGCAGTGCATTAATTATTCTTATTCAAATTCCTGTTTCAGTTGCAGCAGCATTTATCTTATTAAATGCATTTGGGTTCTCATCAAACATCATGTCGCTAACAGGAATTGCATTAGCCATTGGTGTAATTGTAGATGATGGAATTGTGATGGTAGAGAATGCTTACAGGCATTTGAGTGAGGCAGAGAAATAAATTTTATTATACAGTCAGTTCGAGTGCAGTGGGAAGGTTTTGAATAGAGCGTATCGAGAACGAATTGTGTGCAAGTCGCTTCTTGATACAACACCATGCTTTTGCTGCCCAAAGTTTACCTTCCAACCGAAGCAATGGCTTGGAGTAGCTGGCAGAATCGAAGTGACTATTTTTAAAATTTCTTTTTTGATAAAATTTTGATGTTTGAACCTTTTGTCGATCAAACCAATGAGCTGCAAGCTAGAATTCTGAACGGCATTTTAGTAAGCTAAAAAAATTTGATCACTTAATTTGCAAATATTGCAATTAGGGTTTTTGGTTAATGATATAACGCAAAACTATTTTTAGGTTTTTGCGCATATCAATTTACCCATATTGTTTAATAGTAATTAGTTTGTATCACTAAATATAAGATTATGATAACAAGTATTCCTAAAGCTTTGAAAACTCTTTTAATAATCACATCAATTGTGATTATCTCAAACCTATTAACAGGATGTATGTCTTACTATAAGGTTCAAACCAGTCAGCTTCCATTTAATAAAACTGATCTTAAAACATTTATTAAAGAAGATAAATATTTTATCCTACATGATGTTGATACCGCTTTCTGTTTGTCAAATACTTCCTATAACGATACATCATTTACAGGAAAACTCTCAGCATTGCCAAAAGTTCATTTAAAATACAAAACAGAAAAAGGAAGTTACAAATACGATAATGATGGTTATGATAAGGAAGATCAAATTCTCAACGAAGTTCATCTTTATATAAACGATAAGGTTAAAGATAAATTTTTTGCAGGAAACTACACTTCTGTAATAAAAGTTAATATTAATTCAAAAGATAAAGATAAAACAAACTCGTCTTCTCTTAAAGGGACAACAGCAGTAATAATGTTTGTTTTTATACCATTAGCTTGTTTAATATATGATTTTGAAACGAATTTTCACGTATTTTAATTCTTAAATCATGAAAATTTTTTTAGCAATAACATCAGTTTTTTTTATCGTAAACCTATTAACCGGTTGTGGTTTTTATTATAAGGTTCAAAGCAATGATCATCAATTCAAAAAAGAAGATCTTGTAAAATTTATTCAAGAAGATAAATATTTTATCCTTCATGAAACTGACACCGCCTGGTGTTTATCTAATATCAAGTATAATGATACACTATTTACCGGAATGCTTTCTCCGTTAACAAATGTTCACATGAAATACAAAACTGAAAATGGTGAATTTAGATACAAAATAAATTGTGCTACTAATGAAAATGGAATTCTCAATGAAGTTCATCTATATGTTAGCAGTGATGTTGTGGTTAATGGTAAAAGCTTTAAAGGGAATTACAATGCTGTTTTTCATGTTAATGTTAATTCAAAAGATAAGGGTAGAACTATAAGATCATGGGTGTTGACTCCATTATTAGCACCTCTTTCTTTTATTCTTCTGTTTGGCATATTTGTAGCAGCTGCTATAAATATTAGGGTATAAGGCATCCCTCATATTTCTAAATTTGAAAAATTTTCCATGCTAATTGCTCATGATTTTAAACCATAGATATTATTTTTTTATGAAAAACATAAATTTTAAACGTTTGCTACGGCTGAATTTTTAGCACGTTTTCAGATAAAAGGAATTTTCTAAAACATAATTTTTTTGAATTCTATAATGATAAAATTAATTCATCATATTCACGATGATTTCCAATCCAAAACCAAATATATGTTTCTTCTGATTTTACAGCTAATGCTCGGTAATCTAAAGTAATTCTGATAGAATAAATTTCTTGTTTTTTGTGAATCTTTTTAAAATGTAAACTCGGATGAGTTGGATTTACTTTCCAAATTTTAAAAGATTTTTGAGCAGATTTTTTTATTTGCAAAGGCAGAACAGTATAAGCCTTTTTAAACCTATCAGTCCTAACTGAATTCATTTTAAATTTAGTGGTTTTGTTTTACCATTTTTGTATTCAGCTAGAGCTTCACTGGCAAGATTGGATAATTTATCTTCACTTTTATCAAATGAATATTCCCAATTGATTTCATCAATAATCAATTTTGCTAATTCATCTTGCTCTTTGCTTGGCAATTTTTTTAATTGCTCAACAGCTTTTTCTAAAAGTCGTGTCATGACACAAATTTAAGTTTGTTTAATAAATAAAAGGTAAAAATATTATTTGCTCGAGCAATAGTATTTTGAATGTAACAAAAAAGCCCACGGTTTAAATCGTGGGCTTTTTGAATATTGAAAATATAAATTTTAAACGTTTGCTACGGCTGAATTTTTAGCACGTTTTCTGTCGTTTTCTGTTAAAAGAATTTTTCTTAAACGTAAAGATTTAGGTGTGATCTCAACTAACTCATCACCTTGAATATATTCCATACATTCTTCCAATGAGAAATTAATTTTTGGAGCGATACGTGATTTATCATCGGTACCTGAAGCACGCATGTTTGTTAATTGTTTTGGTCTGATAGCATTCACCACTAAATCATCCGGACGAATATGTTCACCGATAATCATTCCTTCATAAATCTCATCACCCGGTTCAACAAAAAATCTTCCTCTGTCTTGTAATTTATCCAATGAATAACCGGTTACAGCACCTTTATCACCGCTAATTAAAACACCTGCTAAACGATGTGAAATATTTCCCTTCCAAGGTTCGTAAGCTTTAAAACGGTGTGCCATGATGGCTTCTCCTGCAGTTGCAGTTAATACGTTATTTCTTAAACCAATAATTCCACGTGCAGGAATTGAAAATGCAAGATGTTGTAAGTCGCCTTTTGGTTCCATGATCAACATTTCACCTTTACGTTGACTAACTAACTCGATTACTTTTCCGGCACTTTCTTCTGGAACATCAACAGTTAAATATTCAATTGGCTCACATTTCTGTCCGTCAATTTCTTTGATAATTACTCGTGGTTGTCCAACTTGAAATTCGTAACCTTCGCGTCTCATTGTTTCAATTAAAATTGAAAGATGAAGAATTCCTCGTCCGTATACTAAAATCGAATCAGGAGAAGCAGTGTTCTCCAATTTCATTGCAAGATTTTTTTCAATCTCTTTTTCCAAACGATCACGCAAATGGCGAGAGGTTACAAATTTTCCTTCTTTACCAAAAAACGGTGAGTTGTTAATGGTAAAAAGCATACTCATTGTAGGCTCATCAATTGATATCGGTTTCAATCCTTCCGGTGCTTCAAAATCGGCAATGGTATCACCAATTTCAAAACCTTCAATTCCAAAAACTGCACAAATATCACCACCAACTGCTTCTTCCACTTTCATTCTGCCCAAACCTTCAAAAGTGTATAATTCTTTGATACGTGATTTTTGAATACTTCCATCACGTTTTACCAAACTTACAGGTTGACCAGTTTTGATATTTCCACGTAAAATTCTTCCAATGGCAATACGACCGGTAAATGAAGAATAATCCAATGAAGTGATTTGCATTTGGAGGTTTCCTTTTTCAACTATTGGAGAAGGAATTTGCTCAATAATATCATCTAATAAAGTAGTGAAATCTTCAGTAGGATTTTTCCAATCGCGTCCCATCCAACCCATTTTCGAACTACCATAAATGGTGTGAAAATTTAGTTGTTCTTCGTTTGCATCTAGGTTAAAAAACAATTCGAAAACAGCTTCATGAACTTCATCAGGACGACAATTTGGTTTGTCAACCTTATTAACAACAACGATTGGCGTTTTTCCTAAAGCAAGTGCTTTATGCAATACAAATCGTGTTTGAGGCATTGGACCTTCAAAGGCATCAACCAATAACAACACACCATCAGCCATGTTTAATACACGTTCTACTTCACCACCAAAATCCGCGTGTCCGGGAGTATCAATAATATTTATTTTGTAGTCTTTGTATCTTACCGAAACATTTTTTGAAAGAATGGTAATACCGCGTTCGCGCTCCAAATCATTGCTATCGAGGATAAGTTCACCTTGAGGTTGGTTATCTCTGAACAGTTTTGTTTGATGTAAAATTTTGTCTACCAAAGTGGTTTTACCATGGTCAACGTGGGCAATAATTGCTATGTTTCTTATTTTTTGCATGTTAGCGGTTAGAAAATCGAGGCGCGAAAGTAGCACAATTTTTTGGAATTGAACGCATTGATGAAAAGATAATGGGAAATGGTCGTTTATTTAAGAATGAAAATTAAACGAAGAGACGCAAAGTTCGCAGAGAAAAAAGTTGGCAAAGGTTTTAAATAATTGAAATGAATGAGCGTAAAAAGTTCAATCAAATTCACACAGAAATAGTTGCGAAAATCTGCAATAGAAAAATCAGTGAACATTTGTGAGAAAACAATTAATGTCCTGCAACTTCTAATTTGTCTTCATCAATTCCTTGCGATTTTAAAATTGATTTTACACGTAAAGCAAAAAATGCGAGATAGGCAAAACAGAAAAGTGTAACAATATAAGATGCATGAATTCCCAATGCGCTATCGGCAAGTTTTCCCTGAAGCGGTGGAATGATAGAACCTCCTAAAATCATCATGATTAAGAAAGATGAACCTTGCGAAGTATGCTTTCCTAATCCTGCAATGGATAATGAAAAAATACATGGCCACATTACCGAGCAAAATAATCCTCCGCTTAAAAAAGCAAACAGGGAAATTTTTCCTGTGGTCATTAGTCCAACAATCATTGCTAAAATTCCAAACACCGAAAAGATCATTAACGTTCGGGCTTGTTTTTCTTTTCCCAAAAAATTTGCAGCAATTAATATGGCCACACAAAATGCATAAGGATATAATTCTGTTACATCATTTCCGTGCAAAAAGTTTACAAATAAAATAAGTGCAAAAGCAACAAATGGAACGACAATCAATGCCAAATTTTTTGCTGTGCTTTTTAAGTTAAAAATACTCATTGCACCTGTCCATCTTCCAATCATTAAACTTCCCCAATACAACGAAATAAATTGCGAAAGATGTGCTTCATCGTAGCCGCCAAACTCAGGTAGTTTAAGTAATGCGCCCATATTACTTTGAATGGTTACTTCAACGCCAACGTACATAAAAATGGCAATCATGCCCATCCAAAGTTGAGGATATTTTAAAGCGGGAATTCCTTGTTCAACTGTTTCGTCACTTTTAACATGCGGTAAATTTGTGAACGAAAAATATAAAGCCATTAAAGCGAAAATTCCTGCAACAATTAAATATAATTCTTTGATGGATTCGATTGAAGTTTTTGAGGCATCGGCATTTTCGAGTGAGCCAAAAAGGAAGTAACTTACGATGATGGGTCCGAGTGTTGTTCCTAAAGAATTGATGCCACCTGCCAAATTCAAACGATGTGCTCCGGTGGTGGGATTTCCTAAAGCAATAACAAAAGGATTGGCAGCAGTTTGTTGTAACGAGAAGCCAAGTGCAACAATAAAAAATGCTCCCAAAATTAATGGAAATGAGCCTGCATTTACAGATGGAATAATTGCCAATGCACCAACAACAGAAATCAACAACCCAAAGATGATGCCTTTTTTATACCCGATCTTATTGAGTATCTCAACTTTTGAAATTTGTGAAAGCAAAAATAAAATTACGGAGCCGATAAAATATCCGCCATAAAATGTAAAGTCGATGAGTTGCGATTGAAATTGCGAAAGCTGAAAATGTGCTTTACAAAAAGGAATAAATATTCCGTTTGATGCGGCTATAAATCCCCAAAAGAAAAACACTACGATAAGTGAGTACAATTGTGAGTGCGAGTTTTTTTGCATTTTTTTGATTTGATAATTTGATGATTTGATAATTATTTTCAAATAACTAATAACCAGTAACCAATAACTAATTCTTTATATCCAACCAAACAAATTCTCCGCCTTGAAAAATAAAAATATCGTTATCTAATTCAATCTGCTGACCTTCTTTAATAGTTTTCATATTCACATCATTATTTGCAGTGTGAATAGAGCCTTTAGTACGATAAGCGAGTTGAAGATATTGGTTGTTGATTCCTCGTTTTGTGCCGCAAAGTACCACATGCACAGGTTTGCGAATACGCTTCAATAATTTCATGTCGCGTATATCACTATCGTCAGCAACCAAAACTAGGTCGCCATAATCGCGGTAAGTACTTGTTGCTTTTAATACAGCTTCCAAATCGTTTTCGGGGTCATCACCACCTTCTCCAAGTTTGCGAACATCTTCAATATCTTTTTTAAATTTTTTAAAATCTTTGGCTTCAAAAGGGTGAACACCTCCGGTTAAGCCAACAATTTTTTTATCATCGGGCATATTATCACCATCGTTAAAAAGGATATAATATTTTATCTTTTCATTCTCGTAATTCTTCTTATACCAAACTAAAATTTGCCCGATATATGGAAACATACTTCCTGTCATATCAACCACCATCGCCACTTTTTTCCATTGCGTATTTCTGTTAAAGACTTTAAAAATTGTAGAATCTTTAATTTTGTATTCGCCTGTTAAAAACTTATCAAATTTTAAGGTAGTTTCTTTTGTGGGCGACTCATAAGTGATCATTCCCTTTTTGTCGAAATGCGCATAAGCACCCACTAATTCTCCCTTGCTAAAATCGGCTTCAGTTTGAAGAAATCCTTTATCATCATAGCAACGTTCGTAACCTTGTTTTACACCGCCTTTATAAATTTCTTCACATTGCGTGCTGCAGTTTGGAAAAAATGTTACACTTGGTCCATCTAGCACTCCACGACTAAAAGTGTTTGATAATTCGATACAATCCTGAGCATCGAAGTATCTAATCTCAAGACCTTCTTTTTCGCCATTCTCAAAAAACACTTCGTATTTTAAATCGCCATTTTGCCAAAAATATCTCCAAAAGCCTTGTTGCTTGCCGTTTTTATCGGTTGCATTGATAGTGTCGCCATCAACAACTTCAAATGTTTGTGAAAAAACATGTTGAGTTAAAAAAAGGAAAAATATAAAAATCGTATTTCGAAATCCTAAAAAGTTCATCCGCTCATCCAATGTTCAGTTGTCAAATATACATTACGAAATCATTAACATAAAATATTAATGAATAGATTTAAGCATGAGGTGATGAAGTAAAGAAGAAGTTAAAAATATAAAATCAATATCTTTTGTGATTTACTTTTTCAATATTGTGTTCAATGATATTAAGTAAAGGCAAGGAGTATTTAACTTGGATTATTCAAAATAATACAATTTGTTTTTGAGTAATTATTGAGAACAAAAAACAATATGCTTACTCTTTTACAAACTTACCTGCGTAGGTATTATTACCACTTTGTATTTTTATAAAATAGATACCACTGTTTAAATCTGTTACTGGAATTTCAATTTCTTTTTGATAATTAAGCATATTGTTAAAAACCGTTTCACCCAAAATATTTGTAATAATTATATTAAGAATTTTATTGTTTGTTTCATTTACCGAAAATGAAATTTTATTATTAGCAGGATTCGGAAATACACTAATTTTTTGAATGAAATTATTTACTTCATTTACACCCAAACTTAAACCTTTAATTACTGCGCATAGATTATTGCGGTTTACCCAACCAATTTTATTGAAACTTCCTCCAACAATAACTATAACTCCAGTTGAAACAATTGAAGCACCAACCATCCATTCATCATATTTTATTCCTGATGTAAGGTCGAAATTTTTCAAGATGCTATTGACAACGTAAATCATATTGTCGTTTGTAATCGCCATGTCTGTAACGCCAACGCCATTGACTGTTAAAGGGTGCCAATTACCCTGTATGCCTGTAATCGTATCTACATAAGCCAATCCTTCTCTGAAACTTTGCCCAATAATGGAGTAATTTCCTCCAACATAAATTTTACCATTCGCATATAGGATTTTATTTACGACTCCATTTGGATTTGGGTTCCAGTTTGTAAGTGTATTATTATTTAAGTTAACAGAAGCTAGGTAATTGCGTGTTTGGCCCATAATACTGGTAAAATCACCACCTAAGTATAAAATATTGTTTACTACTAATGCTGAATTTACATGTCGGTTAATTGAGAATGAATTTATTAATTGACCGGTATTTGCATCAAGCACTGAAGGTGAACTTGTGGTTACTCCATTAATTGAATTATAATCACCTTGAATAAAAATATAATTTGAGGCAGCAACAATTTTAGTAATGCTTGGACTAAAACCAGGCTTTGTAACTGTTAGTATTGGATTCCATGATTTGATAGTGCCGGTAATTTTATCTATTGCTGCGATTGCCACACGATTTTGCCCCCCAATTGTTTTGAAACCTCCACCAACATAGAGTATTCCATTAGTTTCTGCAATTGTAGCAATACCATATCCGCTAGTACTTGCTTGGAAATTTAAAATATCTCCGGTTATACCATTGATAGTAGCAATGGCATCACGATTCAAATTTCCTACTTTATTAAATAAACCAACAAGGAAAATGGTGTCGTTGGAACTTAACATTCCATTTATATCTCC
>CAIUEQ010000385.1 GCA_903898215.1 uncultured Bacteroidota bacterium
GAGATATCGAGAAACGAGATGTCACTTCGAGCGGAGTCGAGAAGCCAAATGCTAATTAAGAAACGAGAAGCGAGAGTTGAGAAACGAGATTTTTTTAAATTTTCATTATGATTTAAATAATCATTGTCTATAAAATTTCAACATAAGATTACACCACTTTTTTTAGCTTCTCTACAATTTCAAACACAGCAGGACAAATTGGAATATTGTTAAAAGTTTCCTTATAAATAGTATGTATTTTTCTTTGATTGGTGTGAGGGTATTCTCTGCAAGCATTTGGCCTTGCTTCATACACTGAGCAATAATTATCAGCGCCTAAAAAAGGGCAGGGGAGTGTGTTTAAAACAAAATCATCATCCTCATCAACATGCAAATACTGATTGATAAATTGTGATGGTTTAGTTTTGAAATGAGATGCCAGCCTTTCAATATCTTTTTGTTTAAAAAGCGGTCCGGTTGTTTTACAGCAATTGGCACATGTTAAGCAATCAATATGCTCGAAAGCTTCATCATGAAATTGATGCACCATCTCATCGAGATTTTTTGGTTTTGATTTTTTTAACTTCTCAAAAAACTTTTTGTTTTCTTTATGTTTTAGAAATGCAATTTTCTTTAGTTGACGAACGTCCATTATTTTACAATTAATACCGGAACTTTTACATTGTGGCGAACATTGTCAACTGTTGAACCGAATATGATATCTTTAATTCCTTTATGTCCGTGAGCTCCCATTACCAATAGGTCAACACTCTTTTTGTTGATGATATCCGTGATTACGTTTGCCGATTTTCCAAAGCCAAGTTCTACGTTTACATGATAGCCTAATTTTTCCAATTCAGTTTGATATTTCTCGAGATTAATTTTATCATATTCCGTTTCCATATCCATTACTTCACCTTTCATTCTTATTGCCCCTGCCGATTCAACAACATGGAGTAATAAATATTTTGCTTTTTTTCCTCCTAACGAAAGTGCATGTTGAATTGTTGATTCATCATGTTTTGTAAAATCTACCGTAAGCGCAATTGTTTTGTAAACGGATTGTTGTATTTGGTTAAGGGCAATGGCTTCACCGTGTGGAACAAATGTTTTTTCTTCACGTGAGCGTGAAATAAATGGTTCAAACGTGATGTAAATTAAAATTAATGCAGCAAAACAAATGGCAAGAATTGTAACTGTTTTGATTAAAATATTTTCATCTCCGAGGTAAGTAAAAAACACCCCAATTTCTTCAATCACTAATTTTACGTTTAGCGAAAGAATAATAATAGCCGTAAACCAAGAAAGAAATTTTACAGTTTTATTGATTTTAAAATTCCCCATTATTTTTTCACTTGAGGTAAAATGAATGAGTGGAATAATTGCAAATCCAAGTTGTAAACTTAAAATTACCTGACTTAAAACAAGCAGGTCGCCTAAACTTTTTTCGCCAAAATAAATGATTGTAAAAAGGGTTGGGATAATGGCAATAGTTCTGGTAAGCAATCTTCTTATCCAAGGACTGATACGGAAGTTGAGGTATCCTTCCATTACAATTTGTCCTGCTAAAGTGCCGGTTATTGTTGAGCTCTGACCGGCAGCTATCAAAGCAATTGCAAATAATGTTGGTGCATAATTTCCAAAAAGATTATTGAGCAAAACGTAGGCATGCTGAATATCTCCGATGGCATTAAATCCATTTGCATAAAAAGCTGATGCCGCTAAAATTAAAATGGCTGCGTTCACAAAAAAAGCAAGATTCAATGCAATTGCTGAATCAATAAAATTAAATTTTAAAGCTTCTTTTATTCCTTCGTTATTCCTTTCTATTCTGCGTGTTTGAACCAATGACGAATGCAGGTATAAATTGTGAGGCATTACAGTTGCACCAATAATTCCGATGGCAATGTATAATGCGTTATTGTTTAATGCCGATGGAATAAAACCGTGTATCAATTCACTAACCTGTGGTTTAACGATAAACATTTCGGCAATAAATGATAAACCTATTATCGATATCAAACTCAAAATAAAGAGCTCCATTTTACGAATACCTTTATTTAATAAAAATAATAAAATTAAAGTATCCAGGACGGTAACAATGACACCATAAATTAATGGCAATCCAAATAGTAGATTTAAACCAATTGCCATCCCGATGATCTCTGCGAGGTCGCATGCAGCAATTGCTATTTCAGCAAAAACATATAAAGAGATATTTGCCCATTTTTGATATTGTTGTCGTGATGCCTGAGCGAGGTCTAATCCTTTAACAACGCCTAATCGAGCAGCCAAGCTTTGTAAAAGTAAAGCCATCAAATTGCTCATTAAAAGCACCCAGATAAGTTTATACCCAAACTGACTTCCACCTGCAATATCGGTAGCCCAATTTCCCGGGTCCATATATCCAACACTCACCAAGTATGCAGGTCCGAAAAATGCAAACATCGTGCGCCAGAAACTTTTTTTTACCGGCACATTTACTGATGCATTTACTTCGCTTAATGATTTTTGCTCTTGCATATTGATGGTAGCAAATGTATTAAAATTGATTTACTGAATACGTTGCTAAAAATTTCAATGGTTATTTTAAGATTTTAGAAAATGGAAAAGAAAATTAATGGTTATTTACCCAAAGCTTGTTTTCCAAGTTCAATAAAAACATTTGCTGGTCGGAAACCGGCAGTTTGCATTATTACTTTTTCGTTTTTATCAAGAAAAATCAAAGTGGGATATCCTTCAATTCTAAATTGTTTTGCAAGTTCAATGCCTTCTCCAATTTCTCCATCAACTTCTTTACAGATATAATTTTTTGAAAAGAATGCACCAACTTCACTGTTAGGAAATGTGTATGCTTTTAAAGCTTTGCATGGTCCGCACCATGAAGCTGAAATATCTAAAAACAGATGTTTGTTTTCGCTTTTTGCTTTGGTAATAGCCTCTTTCCAGGTTCCTTCAAAAAATTTGATTCCTTCATTTTGTTTTGAAATAAAAGGGTTTTCTGCAAATAAAACAGACGATAAAATAAGGGTGATAAATAGCAAAGGTCTTTTCATTTTTCAAGTTTTAAACTAAACGATTAAAGCATAAACTTTGTTTTGATAACAAAATCTGCAAAACGAATTTATAAAACTTAATCAATGAATAATGAAAAAATCCTCTTCTAAAAATTGTAAATGATTTTGTAGTTTGATTGATTATTTTGCTACCACAATTTTTTGTGACTTGATAATAGCGCCATTTTCATTAATGATTTGTAAGAAATAAAAACCTGGTTTTACAACTTGTAAGTTAATGTTTGTTGATATAGTAAATGTGATCATCTCCAAAACGTCTTTTCCTGTTATATCAAATATTTGTATTGTAAGTTTTTCATCATTTGATGATTCAATATGAATATTATTTGATGCAGGATTTGGATAAATATTAACCCATTGGTTTGAAATAGAATTATCAGAATTATTTATCCCGGTATGTTGGGTATTTGAAATAAGTGAAAGCTCTTGAATTTTTATTTTTGAGCCGGGAGTCCATGGAGAAATACCGTATTCATAGGCACCTGCATCTGGCGACTTTCCATAAAAACCATCTGTTATTCCATTTATGGTACTGCCATAATCAATAGCTGGAGAATTTGCTTTTAAGGTAAAATTATTTGATGATGAATTAACAAACAAAGGGTCGTCAATTGTTAAATTATTACTTCTTATTGAAAAAATATCCCAATCTTTTTCAGATAGATTATTTTTAACAATTTGATTAATTAATCCTGAGCCTCTGATTGCATTAGTACAATTCCAAACAGTGTTATTATAAATTTGATGATTCACAGCTGCATAATTTGTGAGTATTCCATCATAGCAATTCCAAATAACATTATGATGAACAATATAACCAGTATCATTATTGTCAAGATAAACTCCCGGCCCCGATGATTTATTATCATGTATCCAATTATAAGCAATTACTGTGCTGTCACCGTTGGTATGAAATGAATAAATAATTCCAAGGTCATTATTTATAAAACCACAATCGTATAAATCATTGTACAAAATACTCGAAGAACTTGTTGAGCGTATATCAATAATATTTCGAGCCGAATTAAAAATTTTAGAATGTTTAATTGAATGTCCACTTCCTAGTGTAGCAATTGGAGCAGCATCAGTTGCCGACCAATCACAATCTGTTATAAGGCAACTGTCAACAGTATTATTTTTTCCACCTATACTTATGCCATCGCCCCAACTATGAGCGATATAACAATTTTTAATGAAGTTTCCTTCACCGGATAATGATACGCCCTTGCCTCTCCAATGTGCAATGGTATTATTATTTGCCTGATAAGGATCTCTTCCCCAGCCTTGCTCAAAGTAAAAATAGGGTGTAGGATAAATAATATTTGAACTATTTAAAATACAACCAGTTGATGATTCAAAATTTACAGTTGAATAAATAAAATTTAAATTTTCAATCTCAATATAATTTTTGCCTGTACAATTAAATCCATAAATTCTAGTTCTAGCCTCAACGTGTATTTGATTAATTGCTGCTGAATCTTTAGGATAAAAATACAAAGTATCATTTTGCCAATGCCATTCATTAATTGTGTCGAGAGCATTAAGGTGATGAGTAATATAGCCTAATCCCTCGCCAAAATAAGCAGGCCCGGTTGAAGTACTCCATGGGGAAGAACGTTTTTTACAATACACAACATTATTGTGAGAACTGTCAATCACACCATTTTCAGAAATCCATTTATAGCCTACAAGAGCAAAACAATATCCTCCATTCCAATATCCTAGTGGAAAATTCATGTCTTCAAAAATGGCTTTACCTGAAGGAATTATCGAAACTTTTTTCCAGTTTTGTGTACTCAAATGGTTTCCTTTAAAATTAGGATACATCGCTTCAGAGGCTAAGGTATTATCAACAGATAACTGTAAAACGGTGTCGGGAGCAAACGCTTTAAATATTCCGTTCTTATAATAATTCCATGCTGAAATTTTATCTGTTCCTATTATTCTAACAGTATCATTTTGATAATTTTTGAATACAATATGTTTTGTCGAGGTGCCGCTATTTTTAGGGATAACGGTTTCTCTATATATTCCCGACATGATGAAACAAACATCACCCGCATTCATAGCATTTGCAGCTTTCTGAATAGTTTTGAAAGGTTGTGAAAGTGTACCAGGGTTAAAATCAGATCCGTTAGTTGAAACATAGTATTGCCCCATTACTTTTGAAGTAATTATTAAAAAAAAGCAAACAGATATGATTAAATTGTTAAATCTCATTTTAAAATAGATTCCACAATCTTAACAGAAATATTGAGTTTTAGATTTCCAGATATTTTTTTTTTTTATTTTTTAAAGAA
>CAIUEQ010000386.1 GCA_903898215.1 uncultured Bacteroidota bacterium
ATCTTAAAGAAATTAAACATGTTACAATAACGATTGATAAAACTTTAGCAGAAAGAAAACCAACTCCTTCAAAAAATATTGTTTTTCCTTCTTCGCATGATGAAGTTGTAGCAGAAGTTGTTGAATCAAAAAGATATAGCAATGTAGATCTTGAGGAATTCAAAGAAATAATCAATAAAAAATTAGTAGTAGCTCGTGAAGAATTAGCGAATCTGATTAACCAACTTCAAAATCCGGGATTAAATGCTTCAGCAGAAACTGATAATTCATACAAAACTTTGGAAGATGGAGCGTCAACAGCTGAAAAAGAATACATCAGCCAATTAGCAGTTCGTCAACGTAAATTTATTGAGAATTTGGATAATGCATTGATTCGTATTGAAAATAAAACTTACGGAATTTGCCGTGTTACAGGGAAATTAATTTCAAAAGACAGATTGCGTGCTGTGCCACATACCACATTAAGTATGGAAGCAAAATTGCAGCAGTACAAATAATATTTTCTAAAATAATATTTCAAATCCCCTTTCAATTTTGTTAGGGGATTTGTTTTTATACATTTGCCACTTATGATGGATAAACAAAAATTTCTGATCCCGATTGCCATTAGTATTGCCATAATTGCTATCGACCAATGGGTGAAATATTATATTAAAACACATTTCTATTTAGGAGAAGAAGTTAAGGTGTTTGGTGATTGGTGTAAAATTCATTTCACTGAAAATTATGGGATGGCATACGGTATGGAGTTTGGTGGTAAAACCGGCAAAAATATTCTTACTTTTTTCCGCATCATCGCAGTGAGTGGAATAGGATATTATATTTATACCCTGATTAAAAAAAGTTCACATTCTTTATATGTTATTTCATGGACAATGATTTTTGCAGGAGCGTTGGGAAATATTGTTGACAGTGTGCTTTATGGAGTTTTGTTTGGATATGATGTTTGGTTTCATGGCCGCGTAGTCGATATGTTTTATTTCCCTATCATTCATACCCCAATTCCTGATTGGTTCCCGATTTGGAAAGGCGAAGACTTTGAATTTTTTCGCCCTGTTTTTAATGTTGCAGATGCATCTATTAGTATCGGTTTTGTTTTGATATTAATTTTTCAGAAGAAATTTTTTTCAGAAGAATTTCCAGAAGAGAAAGTGAAAACTATTGAAGAAATCAAACCGGAAGAATTATCAAACAATTAAAAAATCTCCTTCCATTTTTGGAACTAAATTAATTGTATTCATCTGCAAACAGTATTTCACATCATCTGTTTTTGAATGCAGTTTTTGAAATCTTTTTGCATGCGATGATTGCCTTACAATATTTTCTAGATTACTTTCTGAAAGAATAAATTGAGCTTCAGCCATCAATCCAGAATCACAATCCATTTCAAAATATTGCTTGATATTTTTTATCACAGCACCGGCAAAAAGCGTGTCTTCTAAATTGGCTTTATCTTTCCAACCTGCACATAAAAGCACAATATCTTTTTCTTGTTTAATCAACCAATCACTTAAAAATTTTAAATTTAAAAACGACCCTATCGCAATTTGCGCAGCACCGGCTTGTTGAGAAAGGTTGATTGCTTTTGTTCCGTTGGTAGTTGTAAAAGCGATGTTTCTATTTTTTATTTCAGGATTTAAAAATTCAAAAGGTGAATTTCCCATATCAAATCCTTCTACTTTTATGGCATTTCTTTCGGCCGCACATAAAAAATTTTGTTCTTTAAATTTGATACATTCTTCTGGAGTTGATACTGGAATAATTTTGTTGACTCCAGTTTCAAAAGCCACGCAAATGGAAGTTGTTGCACGGAGAATATCAATAACAACTACAATTTTATCTTGTAAGTTATACAATGGCAAAAGTGCCGGTGTTAATATTACTTCGAGGTTTGGTTTCACTTAAATAGTAATTTAATTCCATCTTTATTTTTAGGGTCGGCCCATTCTTGAACTTTTTGAAGCATTGCGCTGTGGTTGCGTTCAATGCCATCCACAATATGTTTTTTAAAAATGATAGTCATATCATTTTCGTAACGCCAGTATGTTGTGGTATCTTTTGTTCCGATTTTGATTGTTTTAAAATTCTCTACAACCTCAGGGTTGCCAACAATTTTTTTTACCTGTGCTTCATTCATTCCAATTTTCACTTTCGTGAAATCTTTTTTCATTTCCGAATCATCTTTTTGAGCAAAAGTGGAAAAAGTTGCGAGGATGACAAATAAAAAAAGCGCAAAAAATTTAAAACAGCTATCCTGCTTTTCTAAATTTTTTGCGCTCGTCTTTTTTAAAAACATCAGACTATAAAAAAGGAATTTTTACAACCTTAGCTTTCACTAGTTTTTCTCTTATCTCAATAAAAATTTCTGAATCAACTTTCGAGAATTCAGTTTTTACATAACCTAATCCGATTGCTTTATTTAAAGATGGAGATTGTGTTCCTGATGTAACTTCTCCTATCGCATTTCCTGCAGCATCTTTAATAATATAATGCTGGCGAGGAACACCACCACGTTCAACCATTTCAAATCCTACCAATTTTTTCTTTGCGCCATTTTCTTTTATAGCTTTATGGTATTCAGAATTGGTAAATGTTTTGGTGAATTTTGTGATCCAACCTAAACCTGCTTCAATAGGTGAAGTGGTATCATCAATATCATGTCCGTATAAACATAATCCTTTTTCTAAGCGTAATGTATCACGTGCTCCAAGTCCAACAGGTTTGATATCAAATTCTTTTCCGGCTTCAAAAACAGCATCCCATAATTTACGAGCATCTTTATTATCGCAATACAATTCAAATCCACCCGAACCGGTATAACCTGTATTCGAAATGATCACTTCATCAATGCCTGCAATTGCTCCAATGGTAAATGCGTAGTATTCAATTTTACTTAAATCAACAGCAGTTAATTTTTGTAATGTCTTAATTGCATTAGGACCTTGAACAGCTAATAAGCTCATGCCTTCGCTCATGTTCACCATCTCCACACCAAAAGTATTATGCTTGCTAATCCAATTCCAATCTTTTTCAATATTGGAAGCATTCACTACCAAATAATATTCATTTTCTTTCCAGCGATACACTAAAAGATCGTCAACAATTCCTCCTTCATCATTTGGCAAACAACTGTATTGAACTTTTCCGTCAAATAATTTTGATGCATCATTAGAAGTTACAGACTGGATTAGATCCAAAACTTTTTCGCCTTTCAATCTGAACTCGCCCATGTGGCTCACATCAAAAACACCAACGGAATTGCGCACCGTCAAGTGTTCCTGAATTAAATTCGTGTACAATACAGGCATATTGTATCCTGCAAATTCTATCATTTTTGCTCCAAGAGAAGCATGAAGGTCATTAAGTGCAACGTATTTCATTGAATTTATTTTTAAATTTTGTGTGGCGAAAATAAGGTTTTGTTGTGAATATAATAATGACGTTTTATTTGATTTTTTCAGCACAATTCTCTCCATCAATAGCAGCACTGATAATTCCTCCCGCATAACCTGCGCCTTCACCGCAAGGATAGAATCCTTCAATTTGCGGATGCTGTAAGTTTTCTTTATCACGAGGAATACGAACAGGCGAGGATGTTCGTGATTCGGTGGCAACCATCACCGCTTCATTTGTTAAATAACCTTTCATCTTTTTCCCAAAAACA
>CAIUEQ010000387.1 GCA_903898215.1 uncultured Bacteroidota bacterium
TTATTGAAAATGCACATTCACGAACCGCCGAGTTTATAGCAAAGGATTTTAAGCTTAGTTATAAAAAAGCTGTCACTTCGAGCGGAGTCGAGAAGCCAAATGCCAATCGAGAAACGAGATGCGAGATTTCGAGAAACGAGATGTCACTTCGAGTTCATCGAGAAGCCGAATGCTAATTAAGAAACGAGATGTCACTTCGAGCGGAGTCGAGAAGCCGAATGTTATTTATTAAACCCATTACCATTTCATACCTCAAAAAAAATTAACTCAATAACCCAATAACCAAACTCCCCATGAAAGAAAACAAACGCAATATTCTTTTCCTAATTCTCGGTTCATTTTTTATTGCCAATGCAATCATTGCCGAATTTATCGGAGTAAAAATATTTTCGTTTGAAAAAACTTTAGGCATCGCTGAACTCAACTGGAGCATTTTTGGAAACACCCTTTCGTGGAATTTAACAGCAGGTGTTTTGTTATGGCCAATTGTTTTTATCATGACTGATATTATCAATGAATATTTCGGACATCATGGTGTTAAATTATTTTCATACATCGCTGCGGGGCTTGTTGCATACGCATTTGCGGCAGTATATTTTTCCATCAAACTTACTCCTGCCGATTTTTGGATCATGAAAGAAACAACTCTCGGAACGGTAAATATGCAAGCTGCTTTCAATGCCATTTTCGGTCAAGGACTTTGGATAATTATTGGTTCGCTGGTAGCATTTTTAGTTGGACAAGTAGTGGATGTTTGGGTATTTCATTTTGTAAAAAAGCGTACAGGAGAAAAATATTTATGGCTGCGCTCTACCGGTTCAACACTTGTTTCGCAACTCATCGATAGTTTTGTGGTATTGTTTATCGCCTTTTATATTGGCGCAGGCTGGGATATAAAATTGGTATTGGGAATTGGTGTGGTAAATTATATCTACAAATTTATTGTTGCCATTGCGCTCACACCTCTCCTCTACTTGGTTCATAAAATCATCGACAATTTTTTGGGAAAAGAACTCGCTCAACAAATGATGGAAGAAGCAGCGAAGGAATAACGATTTTAATAAATTGCTTAAACAGATATTTCTTCCGACAAAAATTTCACACAAAAAAAATTACCTTTGAAATCAAATGAACGAACTATCAAAACATATTGACGAAATAAGCGGACTTTGTATCACAAATAAAGTTAAAGCTCTTTTTGCGTTCGGCTCTGTTCTAACTGATAATTATCGAGCTGACAGCGATATTGATTTGGTAGTTGAAATTGATGATAAAGATCCTTTGTCGTACTCCGATAATTATTTTAATTTAAAATTTCAACTCGAACACTTATTAAACCGACATATTGATTTGTTGGAACAAAAAGCAATAAAAAACCCTTTCCTAAAAAAGCAAATTGACGATACAAAAGTTTTAGTTTATGGAAAATGAAATCAAAACCTGGTTGGCAGATATTGAACAAGCTATCGCTGAAATCAACCAGTTTATGCCCGACAAAAAAGATTTCTTTAAATTTCAAAAAGACTTAAAAACTTAAAGAGCCATTGAGCGAAACGTTGAAATAATTGGCGAAGCGGTTTATCGAATCTTAAAAGTAAATCCTGATTTCCCATTAAAAAACGCCCGCAAAATTGTTGATACCAGAAACAGAATTATACATGGTTACGATAATGTTTCAGATGATATTATTTGGTCAATAGTTGTTCGCGATATTTCAGAACTTCAAAAGGAAATTTTGTTACTAAAGAATCAGTAATACGAAAAAACTCTTTCCCAAATTGCACTTTTAAAGGAAGACCAATCCCCTATTTTTTGTTTTCTCGCTGTGCTCGAAATGAGAAGTACACACGTTATACAATTTGTTTTCTCGCTGCACTCGAAATGACAAAACCACTTGGTAAGCAAGGGCGCGCGAAGCGCGCCTAATTCTCATACGCAATTGTCTTTCCGAACAAAGTGAGGAACCTGATTTTGAAAGGGAACTTTTAGCGAAACAAATAAAAATACAGCCGCTTATTGTTTTAAAAATAACGCAGGGCATAAAAATAAGCAGGTAAAAAAAATATGCCATTACCTTCCCCTCTCCTTAAATGCAAATCTTATTCTATCTGCAATTAAGCTTATGAAACAATTTAAAAACAAAACAAATGCATTTAATGCCTTGCATAAAAAATACTGAAAATAATACTGGAAATTTATCGCATTCGTTTGCACAAAATTGGGTGTGTATGACTGATGATATTGCTTCTATTTATTAGTTATGACCAATTATAAAAGCGACAACTAACTTGAACTTCTTATCCATTTAAATAATATAATTAAAGCAACAAACAATTATGAAAAAAACATTACTTATTACAGTAATCACATTAATTACGACAATTTCACAAGGGCAAGTAACAGGTGGACTAACCGCAAAGTATTCCTTTAATAGCGGAAATGCTACAGACGACATAGGCTCTATTGACGGAACTGTAAATGGCGCAACGTTGACAACAGATCGCTTTGGGAATGCAAACAAGGCTTATAGTTTTAGTAAAGGAAGTTATATTGCTTTACCAGACGCCCCGGCCTTAAAGTCTGCAACAAGTACAGTTTCTCTATGGGTTAAAATTAATGGTTATGAACCTTCAACAATTTCTATTAATGGAATTTATTGCGTGATTAATAGTACAACAGCATCTTATTTTGGCTCTATGTTTATGGGCGTTTATACTTCTGGTAACTTTTTTTCTGTTACACAAAATAATGCTTCTCAAAGTGTTTACGGTTCATCATTGGCTTCTAATAGTGGTGCTTGGCAACACTATGTGGTTTCTACGGATTTGGATTCAACAAAAATGTACATTGATGGAGTAAAACAATGGAGTATGTATAAAAATTTCGTTTCTACTTTTACTACAGATTCAGTATATATTGGAACAACTGGGAATACAACAAATACAGGTGCTCTTAACGGCTTAGTTGATGATATTCGCGTTTATAATCGTGTACTAACTAATTTGGAAGTAGTTAGTTTATTTAATGAGAAAGACCCGATGGCAGTTGGCATAAATGAAACAATATCTAAACAAAATATTGTTAGTCTTTATCCTAATCCAACTAATGGAAAAATATTTTTATCAAGCAGTTACAATATTTGTTTGACAGACATTAATGGCAATGTAATTATTGAAAAACAAAATATAAACTCCTTAGATATTTCTAATCAGTCAACAGGTATGTATTTTATTATACTCACTGACAACAAAGGACAAGTAGTTCAGCGCAACAAAATCGTGAAAGAATAACTGGGTATAACACGGTTTATCGCATATATCTGCCCAAAAATGGGTGTATATGTGTGTTGGAATTGCTTCTATTTATTAGTTATGCCCAATGCTAAAATGACGACCAACCAATAAAGAAATGAGTAATGTATAGAGGATTTAATTTGACACTTGATTTTGAAAATGACTTTTTTTATCAAAAAGGGAGGACATTAAACGCTGCTAACAAACTAACTGTTAAAAGAACTCTTGACAGTTTTATTTCCCCAGACGGCTCAATAAATGGCTCTAAAATGCAATCGAATTGGTTCCCGCAAATTGATGCTGACATTTTCATTTCACATTCTCATAGAGACGAAAAAATGGCAATTACGTTGGCAGGTTGGCTAAACGAAAAATTTGGAATCTCAACATTTATTGACTCTTGCATTTGGGGTTATTCAAATGATTTGTTAAGGCAGATTGACAATAAACATTGCCTTAATCCAAGTGGTGAAACATATAGTTATGAAAAAAGAAACAACTCCACTAGTCACGTTCATATGATGCTTTCGACAGCTTTAAATATGATGATAGATAAGGCAGAATGTTTATTCTTTCTCAATACTCCAAATTCCATTACGACAAAAGAAATTATTTCACAAACAGAATCCCCTTGGATTTATTCTGAAATTTCAATGTCAGAACTAATTAGGAGAAAGAAATTATCTGAGTATAGACCAGCAATTACAAGAATGTTTTCAAAAGGTGGTGTTATAAATGAAAGCTTGAAAATAAAGTATGATGTTTATCTCGGACATTTGACAAAAATTGATTCCGACAACTTAAATGAATGGGAGTCTGAATGGAACAAAATACCAAAGGAGACGCAATTTGCACTTGATTTACTTTATAAATTAAACACATCAATTCTATGAAAGAAAAACATCTTGAATTTACGCAGGGAGTGATTAACAGAATGGGACAAAACTCTTTCTTAATCAAAGGTTGGACAGTTACGCTAGTTTCAGCCCTATTTGCTTTGGCAGCAAAAGACGCAAACCAAAAATTTGTAATCGTTGCATACTTTCCGACAATAGCTTTTTGGTTACTTGACAGTTATTACCTCTATCAAGAAAGATTATTCAGGAAAGTTTATGACCACGTTCGTAAAGCAAATTCCGTTGACTTTTCTTTAAACACAAAACAATTTGACAAAGGCTTTTTTGACTGGGCTGGTGCAGCGCTTTCTAAAACCTTAATTCTATTTTACGGAATAGTATTTATCACTCTAATCATTGTAATGTATTACCTTAAATAAAATCAAAATGGCAAGAACAGTTTTTTTTAGCTTCCATTATCAAAGAGATATTTGGAGAGTAAATCAAATCCGAAGCATTCCAAATATTACTGGAAACGCAGCTGCTGGATTCAAAGATGCATCATTATGGGAAGAAGCAAAAAAGAAAAGTGATGATGCCATAAAGAGTATGATAGACAAAGCTCTTGTAGGCACAACTGTAACTGTTGTATTTATTGGAGCAAAAACAGCAGGAAGGAAATTTATTAATTATGAAATAGAGCAATCTCTAAAACGTGGTAATGGACTTGTTGGTATGCAAATTCATCATTTAAAAAACCATGCAAGTGAAACTGATTTCGCTGGAGATATTCCAAAAGCAATTGAGGCGGCAGGTTTTAAAGTTTACAAGTATGTTGACGTAGAGAAGTTGGCGAACAGAATTGAAGAAGCAGCAAAACTAGCTGGTAAATGATGGCAATCTATGCAGACAAAAGCACTGGGCATAACACGGGTTTGGCAAAAGTGGCGGTTCAGTGCTCCGCAGACACATTTGTGGTTAATCAAAGTTTGGTTCTCCGCATCAACATTTGTGGTAAAAATCGCCACCTTCGCCAAGCCCGAAACCGTTAAACTTTTAAAATAAACTTAGTCCAGAAAAAGTATAAAACGGGGCGTCACCGAAAAGCCAAATGAGTAGGAATTAATTTAATTGATTGATGAAAAACTTAAGATGGACACAAGGTTTTTTGGGGTTTCTTGGATTTCTTGGAACACCCGCATTTACAACTGGCGACTGGAAAGATGCCTTATGGTTTTTATGGTTTACCTGGTTTATATATTTTATTCCAAAAAAAAATAAGTGAAATAGTAGACCTGAACACTACCGATTAAGTTTGGCAAATGATGAATGTCAGTTCACGCGGACATCTCGTCCGTGTGGCAAAACTTATATCATATACTTTACTAAAAAATCTCTGCTGTTTAACACTTCAATTTCCGAAAAATAAAAATCATTTTCATCTTCGGTAATAATGCATTTGCAATTGGATTGTAGTGCCGAATAATATTCGAGACCATCTTCAAAATCGTGAATCTGCTTGTTTTTGTTGGTCTTCCTAACAACAAGTTGTGTTGAATCGGCAATTGATAAATTGTTCGAAAGGATTTCAATTTTTTTTCTGGCAAGTGCATTTCCACTTTTCTTTTCTGCAAAATAAAATGCGATTGCTAAACATATCGGTGAAGTAAAAACTTCAAATTTTTTGTTATCGGCCAAACTTAAAATTCGCGATGAATACGTAAAAACCGGATACTCTTTATTAAGCACCGAAACTAAAATATTCGCATCCAAAAATATTTTCATTTCTTCGAATTAAAATATTCTTTCTTCATCGCTTTACGCGTTTTGCCTGCTGCAGTTTTATATTCAACAGCACCTTCGGCAACCATCGAAACCCAATCAGAAACAGGCATATCTTCGAGGTTTTGATAATGCCCGCTGGTAATTTTACGGTATAAAAATTCCGTTAACCTCGATAAACTGATATCGTTTGCATCAGCATATTTTTTGGCTTTGTTTATTACAGCTTCATCAAAGCTTAAAGTGATCTTGGCATCCATCAATTTACTATTTATACGACAAACTTAAAATTTCTATACGTACAAAACAAATCTGTTTTATTTTATCGTCACAAGTTTTAAACTAATTATATTCGCAGTCCTAATAAAAAATAATATGTCGTTAACCTCTGATTACTCAATGCTTTTGAAAATTGCCGATGAATTCGGAACTCCTGTTTATGTGTATGATGCTGATAAAATTGTGAGTCAGTATAAACGTTTGAAACATGCTTTTGAGCCTTTGAAAGTAAAAATAAAATATGCTTGTAAAGCTTTAAATAATTCAAATATTTTAAAACTGTTAAAGAATGAAGGTTCGGGTTTAGATGCTGTTTCTATTAACGAAGTTCGTTTAGGAATAAAAGCAGGATTTGCTCCAAGTGAAATTATTTTCACCCCAAACTGTGTTGGTTTTGATGAGATAAAAATGGCCGTTGAATTGGGTGTGCAAATTAATATTGATAATATCTCCATCCTCGAACAATTTGGAAATGAATATGGAAATAAAGTGCCTTGCTGCATTCGTTTAAATCCGCATATTTTGGCAGGAGGAAACAAGAAAATTTCTACCGGTCATATCGATTCAAAATTTGGAATTTCTATTTACCAATTGCGACATGTTTTGCGTGTGATCGAAACATACAAAATGAATATCAACGGACTGCATATGCATACCGGTTCTGATATTTTAGATGCAGGAGTTTTTATTCAAGGTGCAGAGTTATTATTTGATGCAGCTAAGGATTTTCCTGATTTAACTTTCATTGATTTTGGAAGTGGATTTAAGGTTGCTTACAAAGAAAATGACATCACCACAGATATTGAAGAATTAGGGAAAGCGATTTCGCAAAGGTTTATTGAATTTAGCAAAGAGTATGGCCGCGACTTAGAATTATGGTTTGAGCCGGGTAAATTTTTAGTAAGCGAGTCGGGATTATTTTTGGTAAAAACCAATGTGATCAAACAAACTACAGCAACAGTTTTTGTTGGCGTAGATTCAGGAATGAATCATTTAATTCGTCCGATGTTGTACGATTCTTATCATGATATTATCAATATTTCAAACCCTGAAGGAAAGCAAAGAATTTATACCGTTGTAGGTTATATCTGTGAAACAGATACGTTTGGCTGGGACAGAAAATTAAGTGAAGTTCATGATGGCGATATCTTATGTTTTAAAAATGCAGGTGCTTATGGAATTACCATGAGTTCAAATTACAATGCAAGAGTTCGTCCTGCTGAAGTATTATTTTACAAAGGCAAAGCACACCTCATTCGCAAAAGAGAAACCCTTGATGACCTTACCAGAAACGAAGTGCTGATAGAAATGTAATACAGCGCTTCTCGATACAATCATAGTAACTTGTCAGTTCGAGCGGAGTCGAGAACAGGTTCCTTATTAGCACTTTGCTCAACACAATCATTGTCTCTCCCGATAGCTATCGGGACCGCTCGACAGGACAATCATTGTAAAGTGTCAGTTCGAGCGGAGTCGAGAACAGGTCCTTATTAGCACTCTGCTCAATAATAGCATTGTCTCTCCCGATAGCTATCGGGACCGCTCGACAGGACAAGGATAGCTATCGGAAACGCTCGACAGGACAAAATTAATTCTTCCAAATATTCTTGAACTATAAAAATCATTATTTTCGTTTAATGAAAATGTTCAAACTACTTTATGTTTATATGGTGAAGTGCTCCGATGATTTATATTATGTTGGAGTTACTAATGATATTAACCGTAGAATAATAGAACATAATGAAGGAACAAATACTGATGCATTTACCTTCAAAAGAAGACCTGTTCAATTAGTTTATTGGCAAGATTTTTCTGATTACAATCAGGCTATTGATTGGGAAACTCAACTTAAAAAATGGAGCAGGAAAAAGAAAGAAGCATTAATTGCCGAAGATTGGGAGAGAGTAAAAGAATTGGCGATTTGTAATAATGAAACGAATCATAAAAACAAATAACTTATCAGTTCGAGCAAATCACAAAACCATGTCAGTTCGAGCAAACCAAAAACTTGTCAGTTCGAGCGGAGTCGAGAACAGGTTCCTTATTAGAACTTTGCTCATAACAATCATTGTCTCGACTCCGCTCGACAGGACAAGCATTGTAACTTGTCAGTTCGAGCGGAGTCGAGAACAGGTTCCTTATTAGCACAATGCTCAA
>CAIUEQ010000388.1 GCA_903898215.1 uncultured Bacteroidota bacterium
AAATTTTAATTCATTTATATTATGAGAAAATAAAAATAAAATTGGAAATATTGAAAAGAAGTAAGGATGAACTATAGCTATTTTTTTCATTTAGTGCTTTTTACTTTTAACAGGTAAAGAACTCTATTTGAACCTTCAAGTATTTGTTTTTCTATAATCTCAAATTTTGTTTCA
Source organism: uncultured Bacteroidota bacterium (assembly GCA_903898215.1). Lineage (GTDB taxonomy): Bacteria > Bacteroidota > Bacteroidia > UKL13-3 > UKL13-3 > CAIUEQ01. Next base: position 175 of record CAIUEQ010000388.1, read on the forward strand.
ATAGTATTTTTAAATTCAGTTTCATCAATATATTTCCAGTCACGCCCTCTTGATTTAAAAATTAATTCAACCTTTGGATCTGTAGCTGGGATGTACTCTATTATTGCAAATTCAGTTGTGTTACACAGTATATCAAGCAGTTTATGAAACGGCACATTAGCATTAATTATATGGTGCATTAATGCTAATGCCATGATCAGGTTAGGTTTTTCTGATCTTGAAAATAACGGTTTTCTTTCTTCATTATTCCAACCTATTCCTCCGCTTGGGTTAACTAAATCAGATAGGACGGGAACTATATTTTTTATGTTGTTCTTCTTCGATTCATTATAACAATATTCAATACAGCGCCAATCATAATCAATTGAAATAACTTGAGTGGCAAATTTTGACGCAATCCTGCTAAAATGCCCATCATTAGCACCAATATCCCAAACAGTTTTTGGATTTGTTTTTTTCACGAACTCTTCAACGAACTTTTCTTTCGACTTAAAATATTCAGGTTTATCTCCTTTAATCTCATCATAGTAAGCATCCCATTCCGTCTTGATTTTTGGAAGTGACATGCTTTGAATGAATGATTTTAAATAAGAGATAAGATTTGAGTGTTGTTGTTTTGAAATAATCCTTCCGGGTTTTGTTGTGATTGGTTGTTTCTTGGTGTTCTGGATTTTATTTTGAAGAAGTAAATGAAGAAAAAGCGAAGGCTTAATAAAATGTCTTGAAGGAATTAGTTTCACGCCAAGATCAAGAGGTATTCCATTTATAAAATCTTTTAATAAAATGGAAAGCCTCGGGTCTTTATAAATCATTAAACATAAAGGCAAAAGGAAAAACTCACAGAATTGTTTGTATGCCTTCCATTCATAATTGAGTTCAGCTTTTTCAAATGATAAGGTATCAATAAAAATGGCTTTTCCATTATGAAATTGAATATTATATGGAGTGGCATCTTTTAACATCATTTGATGCTCTATTGCAATTTCTTCTAGTTGCAATGTAAGTAATGCAGCATCTTTAAACTGGCTAAAACTCCATTCGTAAGGATATGTAATAAAAGGGATTTTTTCAGCTTCTAAAACCTTGTACTGTGAATCTGAATAAATCTTGTCAGTGCTGATTTCCTGATGAGAAATCAATAGTTTTTTTTTGATAAGAAATTCTGAAAGTCCGGAATTAGAAAAGTGAGAATAATCTTTCTCATAAAGATTATTTATTATACGTAAAACTCGATCATCTTCATGCACTATAAAACCTGAAGGATCTCGGAAAGATGCAGGATCAATCATCTAGCTTAATATCTTGTTTAATGATTATTTTCTTGGATTTAAAAATTGAATTCAGAAAATTTCGGACAATATTTATTCGAACAATAATTGTTGCAAAAGCAGCAATAATAACTTGAATCATTAAACTACCAGTACCCGGATCTAAATATAATAGCATGTAATATGGTTTTATTTTGCAAGTATTTGACTTTTTAAAACAAAAAATCAGATGCAAATCTAAGTAAAATTATTTAGAATGCAACATAAAAAATATCGTTTAGCTGTTCTTTTTTATGTTTTAATTGCTTTTATTTATATTTAAGTGGCTTTTTTTGTTTTTACTTAAAGTTTAAACAAAATTTATTTGATCTTAAACAATCAGTTTCTTTCATTAATATATAATTCATTTAAAATGTTGTTAACTATTCTTTTTATAAAACAATTCTTAAACCCAATAAAATATGGGATAATGATGTTTTGTTAATGAGCCATTTCGTTTAATGCGATCACTAATTCATCCATTTCAGCAATTGTTGAATATACATTTGGAGTTATCCTGCAACCTTTAACCATTTCACTATCAATGGCAACGGTGTATATTTTGTATTTTTTCAAAAGTTCATCAGCTAACGTAGAAGGCTTAATGTTTTTAATACCAACATTCGCAATGCCACATGAACGAGTTGGATCTACGGGTGTGTTTAGAATAATATTTGGGTTGTTTCTTACTTTATTCGTCCAGTAATTTTGTAGATACCTAAGCCGATCTTCTTTTCGATTGCCACCTATTATATTATAAAAATCTATAGCATTTGAAATTGCTAAATCAGTATGAACAGGAATTGTGCCCGTATGATTTAACCTGGAAATCTCGTCATTCTTCTGTCCGGCTTCGGCAAACAATGGCCAAATTTTAGAGATATTTTCTTTTTTTACATAAAGAAAACCTGCTCCAAGTGGAACGCTCAACCATTTGTGAAGGCTGCATCCGTAAAAATCACAGTTGAGATCAGCTATTTTAAATTGGATATGAGCAAATGCATGTGCACCATCAACCATAACTTGAACACCTTTGCTATGTGCCATGTCACATATTTTACGAATAGGCAAAATTTGTCCGGTGATATTTATCATATGGCAAACCATCAATAACTTAGTTTTTGATGTGATTTCTTTAGCATAAAGTTCAACAATTTCTTCATCGGATTTAGGATGATTCGGAATCGAAATTATCTTATTAATCATTCCATATCTTTTACTAACCTGACCAAACATATCGAGCATGGCTCCGTAATCTTGATGTGCCATAACAGCCTCATCACCTTCTTTCCAATTTAACCCACTGATAATTGTATCTAATGCTTCGGTGGTATTTCGTGTGATAATTAGTTCCTCTTTATCGCATCCTGCCAACTCAGCAAGTTTTGCAGCCATTTTATTTTTATTCTCAAATTGCACGGTGCGCATATAATAAGCTCCCTGTAAATTGATTTCCCTAAGATGTAAAATATATGCTTCCAGAACTTCTTGCGGTTGTATACAATAATATCCGTTTTCAAGATTGATATAATCTGTTTTAAGTTTATAACCATTCCTTAACGATAACCAGAAATCTTCGTTTCCGGCTAGCTCAACTGAAGGGATATGTGTAACCGAATTAATCAAACTGCTTAAAACGGGAAAGTTGATCATACTTCCTAAACCAAGCAAAGACGAATTTTTAATAAATGTACGTTTATCCATATTTACATCTTGTAAGATAAATTTTAAAATATTCTAACAAAAACTTAAAGACAAAAGAGGTTGATTTTTTTTATTTAAACTAATACTTTATTTGGCATCTTTAAATGAGTTACAAAATCATTTCACTTTATATGTCGAGTATAAAATGGAATTGCTTTGCCCCCCCACAAAAAGACAGATATGTAACCAAGACATAAAAATCAATTTCCCGTGTTTGGTAAATAAATAGATAACCACGAGGGTCACAAAGGATAACGCATAACCTATACCACAAAGACCATCCCGATAGCTATTGGGATTGTGCTCTTTGTTAAATCTTGGTGAACTTTGTTGTGAAAACGCAAGGTCAAAAGTTTGCTATAAATTATGTTCCGAGTACACATATGCCCTCAAAAAGACTGTTTAATTAATTGTGTATATTTTCACTGAAGTCACTTCTGTGATAGTTGTTTCTCAAAGTTCTAAAGTCTGTGACAGCAAGAATTTAGTTTTTGCTTGTTCAAATTCCTGAATGATATTTTGGCGTTCGGCAATCAAATTTTCAATTGCTTCAGCTTTATTTTTATATAAATAATTGAACTTTAACCGAGCTTTTATTTCCTCAAATTTATGCCAATAATAATAGGTGAAGAATCCGCTTGAAGGAAGGCTTATAGCATATAATAAAGTTAACCACGTTGTATGAAAAATTTCTTGACAAATGAATATCTGCAATGAATAAAAAAATAAAAAGGTA
>CAIUEQ010000389.1 GCA_903898215.1 uncultured Bacteroidota bacterium
AAAAATTTGTCGGAGAGGATAAACTGTAAATTATAATTTGTCCGGTACTTTAAAAATAATTACAAATTCTTCGCAATTTCTTTCAGAAAAGTATTTTCCATCAACTGTTTTTCGGAACCGTTTTTTGCAATATGTACTATCACTTTTGCCAATTGAACTGAGCTGATAACCATTGCAGGATAAAGCAATTCAAGGATTGGGAAAAATGGAATCATGATTTTATTTGAGAACGCAGTATTTGGATTCTTGTGTATAGGTTTTATTCCTCCGGGCCGCACAATAAATAATTTTTTGAAAGACATTTTCAGTAAAGCATTTTCAGCTTTTCCTTTCACACGAGCAAAAATGGTTTTGCTTTTTTCAGAACTATCTGCACCCATTCCACTCAAAAACAAGAATGTCATTTCAGGATTTACTTTCTCAACAGCATTTGCTGCAGCTATTGTATAATCATAAGTGATTGTTTGATATTCCTCTTTGCTTACTTGTGACTGTGAAATTCCTAAACACCATAAAAATGCATCATGTTTTTTAATTACATCAGACAGAGTTGAATAATCCAAAAAGTTTTGATGGATGATGGTTTTTATTTTGGGATGTTGCAATGAAAGCGGCCTGCGAACGATAGCAGTGATCTCTTCAATGGTTTCATCTAATATAGCTTGGCGTAAAACTTCTGCTCCAACTAATCCGGTTGCGCCTGTTACAATTATTTTCATGGAAATATTTTACAATGGGTTTGAGGAAACGTATTTAATTGAAATACATTTTTATTGATTTCAAAAAAAAACGATTACATAAACACACCGCCTGTTGCTTCAATTCTTTGTCCGGTAATCCATTTTGCTTCATCCGAACATAAAAATGCGATGATGCCTCCAATATCATTTGCTACTCCGGTTCTTCCTAAAGCAGTATTTGCTGCGATCATATTTTTTAGCTGAGGATTGTTGCGTATGGCAGCATTGTTAAAATCAGTTTCGATGGCTCCAGGAGCAAGTACGTTCACATTAATTCCTCTTGCGCCAAGTTCTTTTGCAAGATATTTTGTGAACACTTCGATGGCACCTTTCATAGAAGCATAAATAGAATAACCAGGATTTGAAAATCGGGTAGTTCCACTTGATAAATTGATAATGCTTCCTTGATCATTGATGATAGCCAATATTTTTTGAGTTAAAAAATACACGCCTTTAAAATGTACATTTAAGAGTTTATCAAAATCCTCTTCGGTTGCTTCTGTAAATGGAATAGTAGCTCCAAATCCGGCATTGTTAATTAGAAAATCAAATTTTTCGGTTTGCCATTTATCTTTTAAAGTTTGTGAAACTTGAGCAATAAAATCACCGAAAGAACTAGTGTTACCAACGTCTAATTTTAGTGCGACAGCTTTTCTTCCCATCGATTCAATTTCAGAAACAACAGCATTTGCATCATCAATTTTTGTATTGTAAGTGATGATTACATCAATTCCTTTTTCTGCTAAACGTATTGCCGAATTCTTTCCAAGTCCTCGGCTTCCTCCGGTTATTAATGCTATTTTATTTGTCATATATTTTATTTTTTTTCTATTATTCTATTAACCTCTAACTAATAACTATTAATCAATAACTTTTATTTCACTTCCACTTCATCAATAAAAATATAAGCTTTACCACCGGCACCTGGATGCCAATCGGGAATAGTTCCATAATTAACAGCTCTAACTTTTAAATGTTTTCCTTTTACTTTTTGTGTCAATTTTAATTCGAAATTTTTTATCTGAAGGTTTTTATTTTCGATTTCCATTTCTTCTTTCAAATTGTTTGAAATAGAAACGTTTTCAATATTTCCAATTGAAGTAAAATTGATACCGTCATCTGAAATATAGTACTCAACTTTCACCGGAAAAAATATCCATGCACGCATATCTTGTAAAAAAGTTGCGGATATTGTTTTGACCTCTTTCTCGTTTTTAAAATCGATCACTGCTTCAAAATCTTTTTCCCAAAACCCTTGCCAATAGCCTTTGCGCCAATTTAAATCTCCATGCAAACCATCAATAATTGCATCATCACCACCGGCAGAATATTGCTTCGAGTAATTGCCTTTTATAGAAACACTCCAATTGTTTTCTTTCAAATGATAAGAACCTTTTGTAAAACTGCTGCTGTCTTTTAAATACATCGCAAAAGCAGAAATTGTAGCAGATGAATGAATGTAAAATGGACTCAAATATTCTTTGTTTTTTTGATCATTGATTGCATAAAATACTTTACAATTATTTTGCAATGAATGTATGGTGATGAGTAAACTATCGGTAAATGTTTGCTTTTCAGTTTCGATAACAGTTGTTGGTATAAGCAGTTTAATTGCTGGTTTAGCAGTGATTTTTATTTCAGCACCACTTGAAAAATTTTTGTCGTTAGTTTTTTCTGATAAAATAAATTCGAGTTCTGATACCATACTTTTTGATGCGTTGAATAATTCAGCATGATGCAGCGTAGTGAATTTTTTATCAGCATGATTAAGGATAATTTGTTTGATATAATGATCTTTTGCCTGGTTATGTTTTGCTGTGATGATCAAAAATTTATTATCGTCTGTACGAATAGTAACCTCATCAAAAAGGGGAGTGGTAACTTGATATTCGTCACTTCCCGGGCATACTGCGTATAAACCCATCGCGCTCATCACATACCACGCACTCATTTGTCCGCAGTCTTCATTTCCTGCCAAACCATCGGGAGCATTTTTATATAATTCGGTAAGAATCTGAAAAGTTTTGTCTTGAGTTTTTGATGACTTGTCAACATAATTATATAAATATGCCATATGATGACTCGGTTCATTTCCATGTGCATACTGACCAATTAATCCTGTAATATCTGCCTGATCGCGGCCTGAAGTTTTTGATGAAACAGAAAATAGTTCATCCAATTTTTTCTCGAATGCAAATTCTCCGCCATGAAATTTTATTAAAGAATTTATTTCATGAGGTACAAAAAAACTGTACTGCCATGCGTTTGCTTCTGTGTAATTATTATTCACTTCAAACGGATCGAATGGTTTATACCAACCACCATTTTTGCGAGCACGCATCAATCCATATTGTGGGTCAAATAAATTTTTCCATCCCTGAGAATGTTGTTCAAATTCTTTTTTATCGTTTGATAATTGAGCAATACACCAATCGTCATAAGCATATTCTAAAGTTTTAGAAACCGATTCGTGCTCATCATCAGCCGACAAATAATTATTTTTATTGAATTGTGGCAAACCATAATGATTCCAGCTGGCACTTTTTTTTATGGCTTCAATGGCAAGTTTACTATCGAAATTTCTAATTCCTTTTGCATAAGCATCAGCAATAACCGACACCGAGTGATAGCCAATCATGCAATCTGTTTCGTTTGACGAAAGTTCCCAAACAGGCAATCTACCGCCATATTCATATTGCTTTAAAAATGTTTTGATAAAATCAAGATTTCTGTTTCGCTGAACAATATTATAAAGCGGATGTGCCGCACGAAAAGTATCCCACAATGAAAATACTGAATAATAAATAAAGGAATCGGCTTCGTGAACATTCAAATCTCTTCCGCGATAGCGACTATCAATATCGCTGTAAGTATTTGGCTGAATGAAGGTATGGTATAAAGCAGTATAAAAAATAATTTGTTGCTCGTTTGTTCCTCCTTTTACCTGAATTTTTCCAAGCTCAGTATTCCAGTTTGCTTCAGTAAATTGTTTCAATACATCAAAAGAAAAAACCGGGATTTCCATTTTCATATTTTTATTTGCTCCTTCATAATCAACAGGACTCAAAGAAACTTTTACCTGAATAGATTCGCCTTTTTTAACATTGAAAGAAAAAGCTGCCTGTGTTTGCATCGAATCAAGTGAAACAAGTTTGCTGTCGATAAAACTTTTCTCAAACTCAATTCTAAAATACCACCTCTTATCTTTTGCCCATGCACTGGCTCTTCTAAAGCCTTCAATCGTATGGTCGTTGATAATTCTGATCTTTCCATCGATGAGTTTATCACGATGAAGGAGATCAAGAATAAAATTTACTCTACCGCTTTTATTAAAAGTATATTTATGTAATGCTGCGTGAACACTTGCAATGAGTTTTACATCAATATCATCATCATCAAGTTTTACAGCATAATAACCGGCATGTGCATTTTCATTTGCATGAGAGAAATGAGATGAATAAATATTTTTATCAAAGGATATTTCACCCATCATAGGCATAATCATTACATCACCATAATCGCTGCAACCTGTGCCACTTAAATGTGTGTGAGAGATACCATAAATTACGGAGTCGGAGAAATGATAACCACTGCAACCATCCCAGCCATCGAGGCGAGTATCCGGACTAACCTGAACCATTCCAAAAGGAGATGTTGCGCCAGGAAAAGTATGACCATGTCCACCGGTTCCAATAAAAGGATTAACGATTTTTGAATAATCGGTTTGTTGTGCAACTACTGAAAACTGAAAATAGAATAGGAGTATAGCTGTTGAAAAAAGTTTGTAAAATCTCATCAAACAAAGCAACAAAAAATATTGATAAAAGTATTCGAATTTTTATGACTGATTTTAATTAATTGACATGATTTAAAAAAAAATACTTTATAAAATCCACGGTAAACTTAAAAATATCACACCGAAAATAATATAGAGAAAAGGGGAGTAGAGATTAGGTTTAATGTCTTTAGTTTTTAAGTCATTGATGATCTCATCAAATAGTTCTTTATTTTCCTTATTCACCATTTTTATTCGACCATTTCCAAACCATGATTTTGAAGTTACCGCTATTTCGAGAACAGGTTCTTTAATTTTAATAGAATTAATTGTTAGTTCAAAAATATAATTTCTCTGGTTCAGGCATTCGAAAATATTTTTATGGAGGTCATCGCTGTTTGCAGCAATCACTGTATATTCTCTTATCGTAAAAAATCTGTAACCTAAAAGTACAATCAATAATATTGGAAGAAAATAATCATAAAAATTCAGGTAATGACCTCTGATAATTATAGGAATAAAAAACAAAGCAAAAAATAAAAGAAACCATCGGTGGTTAAATATCAAAGGTCTCTTACGTATTAAAATTGTTAATCCAATTAATATAAATACAATTGGAGCTGTAAAAGAAACACTGAAATAATCTAATGATTGATTCATACTTTTGGTTTTTAAAACACTGTTACTTTACAATATGTGTTTGCCTGATAATTCAGTTTAAAAAACTTTTTACTTCAACCAATTATCCAACCACTCAAAATATACGCGTTGCCAAAGTACTGAATTTTGTGGTTTTGTTACCCAATGGTTCTCATCAGGAAAATACAAGAAACGACTTTTCAATCCTTTCAGCTGAGCTGCGGTAAAGGCTTCCATTCCTTGTGTTACTGGAACTCTGAAATCTTTTTCGTTATGAATAACTAATATTGGTTGATCCCAATTTTGTACAAATTTGTGAGGTGATTGATCGTAATTTTTTGGATGAGGAGTACTCCAATACGAACCTTTATTATCATTATTTGCAAACCACATTTCTTCAGTACTTCCATACCAACTGTCCATGTCAAACATACCACAATGAGCTACAAAAGCATGAAAACGTTTTTGGTGATTTCCTGCAAGCCAATATACCGAAAATCCTCCGAAGCTTGCACCAACAGCACCACGCTTATCTTTTGCCACAAAAGTTTCTTTCGATACTTCATCGATGGCACTTAAATAATCACGCATACATTGTCCGCCATAATCGCCAATAATTTCATCATTCCACTCACTTCCAAAACCAGGCAATCCTCTGCGATTTGGAGCAACAACTATATAACCATTGTTTGCCATCAATTGGAAATTCCAACGATATGAAAAGAACTGGCTAACCATACTTTGTGGTCCGCCTTGGCAATACAATAATGTTGGATATCGTTTTTGAGGATTAAAATTTGGAGGATAAATTACCCAGGTAAGCATTTGTTTTCCATCGCTTGTTGGGATCATTCTCTTTTCTACTCTACCTAATGAAACAGTTCCCCAAAGATCTTTATTGGTAAATGAAAGTTGAGATTCCGTGCCATTACTACTGATGTTGAATAATTCCGTTGGCATGCTCATGGTTTGTTTAGCACCCACCATCATAAAAGTTTTTTTATCAGGTGATGAAACTGATAATGCAATATAATCGTGATCACCTTTTGTTACTTCTTCAATTTCTTTATAAATAGCACCACTCTTTTTTACTTTTTCATCTGAAGAAAAAACATTTTGAGTAGCATTTATTTGAGCGATAAAATAAAGTGTAGCTTCATTTCCTGTATACTGACTCCATTGAAAAGTTTCAACCGGGTAATCAAATTTTTCGGTTACATCAATCAATTTTTTATCAGCAAAATAATAAACCATCATACGGTTTTTATCAGCTTCGTAACCGATGCGTCTCATGCTCAACCAACCAATTTTTTTTCCATCTGGAGCAAACTGTGGATTTTGATCGTAGCCGGTATTTTGTTCTGTTAAATTTTGTGTGTATTTTGTATCGATATGATAAATATAAATATCAGAATTTGTACTTACTGCTTCAGGTGTTCCTGTCATTTTTTTGGAGGTGTATGCTAACATTTTACCATCAAAACTCCAGCTGTATTGCTCATCTCCACCAAAAGGTTGAAGCGGTGCATCATACTTTTCTTCCTTCATAATATCTGTTGCTTCTCCTGCAAGTTTACCGTCTGTGTATGGCGAAACAAACATATGGCTATACGAGTAATCGTGCCATGCATCCCAATGACGATAGAATAACCCATCGATGATGCGTGCTTCTACCAAAGGTAAATCTGCATATTGTTCAGCAACTGTGCGGTCCAATTTTACATCAGCCGAATAGGCAATCATACTTAAATTTGGTGCGTATTTATAACTTCCAATACCTCCTTTTACAAAAGTGATTTGTGTTTTTGCCGAACCATCAAGGTTGATCTCAAACAATTGTACTTCACTATTTATTGTTGAAAGAAATGAAATCTTTTTTCCATCTGGTCTCCACTTTGCATCAAAAGCATTTGTTGCATCGTCAGAAACTTGAGAAGGAGTTCCTCCGGCAGAAGCTATAGTGTAGATGTAATTTGTTCCCTTGTTTGCAGCAAGGTCGTATTTTTTCACTTCATACAAAACAGTTTTAGCATCGGGCGAAACTTGCGGATTATTTACTCTTCCAAGTTTAAATAATAATTCTGGAGTTAGTTTTTCTTGAGCAAATGAACTTAAGCTGATAAGCAAAAAGAGGTAAATGATTTTTTTCATAATAGAAGAAATATTTAAAGCAATTTATAAATGTTTTTCAATAAAGAAACAGATACGATATTTATCATGCATTTTTTTTATCGTGAAACAATAAAAAAAGAGTTTAAAATAATTTACTAAAAATGATTTGCTTCTTTTATCAATCTTTAAAATTTGTGGCTTTGTGCTAAAGAAAAATACTTAACAAGTTAAAGCAATCAGTTCTTTAATAATAAGTGTAAGATTAGGTTCAGCAATACTTGCAGCTTGTATCACATCTTCAAGAGAAGTTTCTTTAATAGAACCTTCTACTCCTAAATCAGTGATTACAGATATGGCAAAAACTCTCATATCCATATGTCGCGCAACAATACATTCCGGAATCGTGCTCATTCCCACAGCATCAGCACCAATGATGCTAATGTATTTATATTCTGCTTTAGTTTCCAAAGTAGGACCTTGCACTGCAGCATACACACCTTCATGAATACGGATACTATTTTTTGATGCAATATTTTTGGCCAGTTGAATAAATTCAGCATCATAAGCTTTGCTCATATCAGGAAAACGCGGCCCAAGAGAAGCTTCATTTTTCCCACGTAAGGGATGCTCAGGTAACAAGTTGATATGATCGTTTAGAATCATCAAATCCGAAACTTTTTGATTAGGATTTAAACCACCGGCAGCATTTGAAATAAAAATTTTATCAATTCCTAAACCGTGCATCACTCTAACAGGAAATGTTATTTGTTGCATGGTATAGCCTTCGTAATAATGAAATCGTCCTTGCATCACAATTACTTCTTTGCCTCCAAGTTTTCCCATAATCAATTTTCCTTCATGACTTTCAACAGTTGATACCGGAAAGTGAGGAATATCTTTATAGGAAATAGTTGTGGTAATATGAATATCATTTACAAGACCACCTAGACCTGTCCCTAAAATAATTCCTGCATCTGGTTTTACGTAGTGTTTGCTGCGAATAAATTCTACAGCTTCTTCAATTTGGTTAAGCAACATAGTTTATAATTTGACTGTTAAAATCTGATTTGGAGGATTCGAAAAATTCAATTCTCATTGGTTGATAAAAAATTGGAATATCAGCCAAAATAGTTGCAAATTCAGGACTTCGCAACTTCACAGCATCTTTCTCTGTGGTCATGAGAATCTTATTTTTTGAATCTATTTGCTGAAATTTTTGAATGATGGCATTTAATACAACTTCTGAATATTCTTTATGGTCGGCAAACCGAACTGATGTAACTGAATTGAATTCTGTTTTCAAATGTTCTTCTAAAGTGTATGTGTTTGCAATACCTGCAAACAATAAAATATCGGTTTGTTTATCGGCTATAAAATCATTATTAAATATTCCTACAGGTGTATCATAAGTTTGGTAGGTAAAAAAAACTTTTTGCGAGGGGAGTGGTGCAATCTCTGAAATTATTTTTTGCTGTTCAGTGTCAGATAAAGTTTCGGGGCATTTGGTAACAATAATTATTTGCGCTCTTTTATAAGCTGATCTAAATTCTCTTAATGTACCTGATGGTGCAATAAAATCTCTAGTAAACAACCTGGAATAATCAGTGAGTAAAACATTTAACCCTGCTTTGATAGCACGATGCTGAAACCCGTCATCCATCAAAATTACCTGTGTTTGAGCTGCATCACCTAACAATTCAGGAACTCCAAGTACTCGGTTTTCACTAACAGCAACAGCAACATTTTTAAACTTGTTTTTTATTTGAAAAGGCTCATCCCCAATAGTAGAAGCAGTACAGTTTTCATCGGCAAAAATATAACCCTTGGTTTTCCTTCGATAACCTCTGCTTAATACTGCTATATTAAAATCTTGTTGCAATAACCGAATGATGTATTCGATATGGGGAGTTTTACCGGTGCCTCCGAATGATAAATTTCCAACACAAATAATTGGAATGTCGAAATCAGTGGTATTGTAAATTCCTATCTTATAAAATAAGTTTTTCAGGCTTATGATTAAACCGTAAACAAATGCAAAAGGAATGAGTATTAATCGCACAAACAGCATATGCAATGATAATAAAAAAGGAATGTGAATTTTAGCGCCTTAAAAATATTATATCGTTGTAACTGATAAATAACAATTTTATAAATGATTTCAATCATTTATAAGTGGTATAAGCCTATTTACTTTTGTCCTCGAAAATTTATTATTGCTGCGGGTATGCAGTTTATTTTCATAAGTTTAGTTTAGAATATGCATAAACCCTGTCGGAAGGCAGGGTTTTTGTGTGAAATAGACTTTGCAATAATGAAGTATTATCTCAATTCCTTTTCGATCAAAGCAATTACACCGTTTATATCTTCAGGTTCAAACCAATGAATATCCTTTTCTTTTCTAAACCAGGTAAGCTGGCGTTTGGCAAAGTTGCGTG